>NZ_CP149932.1:2735000-2816620 GCF_037949795.1 Thioclava sp. GXIMD2076 | reverse complement strand
GCGCGATGTCGATCATCAGCTCGGACAGCCAGGCGATGGGCCGCGTGGGCGAGGTGATCATCCGCTGCTGGCAGACCGCCGACAAGATGAAGAAACAGCGCGGCCGTCTGGCCGAGGAAACCGGCGATAACGACAATGCCCGCGTCAAACGCTTCATTGCGAAATACACGATCAACCCTGCGATCTGCCACGGGATCTCGCAGCATATCGGCTCGATCGAGGTCGGCAAACGCGCCGATCTTGTGCTGTGGAACCCCGCCTTCTTCGGGGCGAAACCCGAGATGGTGCTGATGGGCGGCATGATCGTTTCGGCGCAGATGGGCGACCCGAACGGCTCGATCCCCGCGCAGCCCTTCTACACCCGCAACATGTTCGGCGCCTATGGCGGCGCGCTTGGGGCGTCGGCTGTGACGTTTGTCTCTCAGGCGGCCGAGGCCAATGGTGTGGCGGCCAAGCTGGGGCTGCAGAAGCAGGTTCTGGCGGTAAAAGGCACGCGCGGGATCGGCAAGGCGGATATGATCCACAATGCCGCACGTCCCAAGATCGAGGTGCATCCCGAAACCTACGAGGTGCGGGCGGATGGCGAGTTGCTGACCTGCGAGCCGGCCTCCGAGCTGCCGCTGGCACAGCGCTACTTCCTGTATTGAGATGATCCGCCCGCGGCCCTCAACTGGCGTTATGGCGCCGGAACAGGATTTTCTGGGGTGCGGGCGGCTCTATCTTGGCGAGTTCGGGCAGATGGCTGAGCACATCCACCTTGGATTTGCGGCGCAGGCGGATCGAGCGGGTAATCTTCTCGCGTGTATAGGACGGGTTCTTACGGATCTCGTCGGGCAGAAGCCGCGGATCGAAGATCCGCTCGCGGCAGGTAAACAGCTCGACCTTGTGCCATTGGCCGATGCGCGGCATATCGGCCTGCGCCAGCCATGCCTCGCGCAGCTCGGCCTCGCGCTGGCGCAGCCGCTGGATCTGGATCCGGATCTGCGCAAGCTCGTCTGCAGGCGACATCGGGGCGCGGGGGTCGGGCATGATGGCTCTCTCTGTTTCATCCTTAAGGCGAGCATCTCCCGATAATGGTAAAGACCTATCTAATAACGAGGCAAATATGAGCGAAAAAATCATCTCTTCCACCATCGAGCCCGCAGGCCACTGGGACAAAGCCGATGGGCAGGTGGCGCTCGATTACGAGGGCCGCTTCCTGCGCCGCAAGAAACTGGTGACGGTGGCGGGCGAGGGCTTTCTGGTCGATCTGCCCGAGGTCACCAATCTGCGCGGTGGCGAGGCATTTGTCCTCTCGGATGGTCGCCGGATCGAGGTGACCTGCGCCGAGGAGCCGGTGCTGGTGGTGACCGGTGATCTGGCGCGGCTGGCATGGCATATCGGTAACCGTCACACGCCCTGCCAGATCGAGGCAGACCGTCTGGTGATCCGGCAGGATCATGTGCTCGAGGCGATGCTGAAACAACTCGGGGCGGGTGTCGTGCAGGCCGTTGCTCCCTTTGCCCCCGAAAGTGGTGCCTATGGTATGGGCCGGACGATGGGGCACGAGCATGGCCATAGCCACGACCATGGGCATTCCCATGACCACGATCACGGGCACGGCCACGACCATGACCACGGGCATAGTCATGGTCACCACCATCACGACCACAGCCACGGGTAAGCCTGTATGACCGCCTCCGCTCTTCTGTCGCTCGTCCAGTGGATGTCTCCGGCCTTTCCGACCGGTGCCTTCGCCTATAGTCACGGGCTCGAGCAGGCGATTTCTGCGGGCGAGGTCGGCGACGAGGCGGGGCTGCGCCTGTGGCTTTCCGATATCCTGAGGCATGGGGCAGGGTGGAATGATGCCGTCCTGCTGGCCTGCGGGCTGGCGGGGCAGGATGCGGATGAGCTGGATGCCACGGCGCGCGCTTTGGCGGCCAGTGCCGAACGTCTGCGCGAGACGCTCGATCAGGGCACGGCCTTTGCCCGTGCGCAGGCGCAGATGACGGGCGGGGAGGATCCGGAGGAGATCGCGCTGCCGCTGGCGGTGGCGCAGGCGGCGCGCGCATTGGATCTGCCGCGCGAGGAGATCATCGCGGTTTTCCTGCATGGCTTCGCCTCGAATCTTGTGTCCTGCGCGGTTCGCTTCGTGCCGCTCGGGCAGGCGCAGGGGCAGCGGGTGCTTGCGGCCCTGCATGACGATATTTCACGGATCAGTGCCCGCGCGGCCCATGCCGGTCTGGATGATCTGGCAGGAGCCGCGTTCCGCGCCGATCTGGGATCGATGCTGCACGAAACGCTGGATGTGCGCATCTTCAAGACCTGAAAAAGGAGAGAACCATGGCAAACGGACCTTTGCGCGTCGGCATTGGCGGCCCAGTGGGCGTGGGCAAGACGACCCTGACCGAACAGCTCTGCCGCGCGCTGGCGGGGCGCTGCTCGATGGCGGTGGTGACCAATGACATCTATACCCGCGAGGATGCCGAGGCGCTGATGCGGGCGCAGGTTCTGCCCGCCGAGCGTATCCGCGGCGTCGAGACGGGGGGCTGCCCGCACACGGCGATCCGTGAGGATGCCTCGATCAATCTGGCCGCGATCGCCGATCTCAACAAGGCCTTCCCCGATCTGGATCTGGTGCTGATCGAATCGGGCGGGGACAATCTGGCCGCGACCTTCAGCCCCGAGCTGGCCGATCTGACGATCTATGTGATCGACACGGCGGCGGGGCAGGATATTCCGCGCAAGCGGGGGCCGGGGGTGACGCGTTCGGATATGCTGGTGGTCAACAAGACCGACCTCGCGCCCTATGTGAGTGTCGATCCGGTGCTTCTGGAAAGCGACACGCAAAAGGCCCGCGGCGCGCGGCCCTATGTGATGGCGCAGCTGAAGGCGGGTAAGGGCGTGCCCGAGATCGTGGCGTTTCTCGAAGAGGAAGGGGGGCTCGCGCTCAGCGAACCCGCCTGATCATTTCAGGCCCAGACCCGCGCGCATCATCAGACGGCGCACGGGTTTGAGCCCGTAAATCGCGCCGAGCGCGCCCGCCCGCAGATCGCGCAGCGGGCGCGGGGCCAGCATGGAGGCGCGGTTCAACAGGTCGATCCCCGCGATCCGCGCCCGGATTTCGGGCCAGCGGGCGCGGTGATAGGCGGTCAGCATCTCGGCACTGCCCAGATCAGCCTCGTATTTGCGGCACAGATCCAGAAGGCAGCGGATATCGGCGAGGCTCATATTCAGCCCCTGCGCACCGATGGGCGGCATAACATGGGCGGCTTCGGCAATCAGCGCCACGCGCTCGCCAGCCAGCCGCTCGGCATGCTGCATCCGCATCGGCCAGACCGCGCGGCGTGTCACCAGCGTCAGCGGGCCGAGGATACCGGTCGAACGCTCGAACATCTCCGCCTCGAACGCGTCTTTCTCGAGCGTGGCCAGACGGTCGGCCTCCGCACCACGTTCCATCCAGACGATTGCCGAGCAGTGCTGCCCGTCGCGGTCGGGGAGCGGCACCAGCGTGAACGGCCCGCCCGAGCGGTGCACTTCGGTCGAGACATTCTCATGCGGGATGGGATGGGTCACGGCAAAGGCCAGTGCCTTCTGACCATAGCGGTGGATCTTGGCCGGAATGCCCGCCGCCTGCCGGATGAAGCTGTCACGCCCGTCAGCGCCGATCACCAGCTTCGCCTGAACATGGGTGCCATCCGATAGCGTGACGCGCGCCTCGTTGCGGCGAGTCACGAGGCCGGTGGTGGCCACGCCCGCGCGGAAATCGACATTGGGCAGCTCTTCGAGACGGGCGACCATCTCGCGGCGCAAGAGCCAGTTGGGCAGGTTCCAGCCGAAGGGCTGATCCGAGATGTCGGCGGCATCGAAATCACGCGTAAGCCGCGCCACGGGGGTGTCGCCACCGGCATCGACAATGCGCATGATCTGGAGCGCCGCGGCATGGGGCGCGAGCCGTGCCCATAGACCCGCCTCCTCAAGGACCTCGACGGCGGGCTGCAAAAACGCGGTGGAGCGCATATCGGCGCCTGCCGCCTCGCCATCGGTTACGGGCGGGGCAGGATCGACGCAGATGACGCGAAAGCCCGCCGACCCGAAAGCGCAGGCGGCGGTCAGGCCCGCCACGCCACCACCCGAAATCAGGATGTCGGTCTGGGTCGGTTCTGCGGTCATGGCAAGGATCTTTCTGTGAAGCGGTCTTGGCGCAATTATAGCGCGGCGGTCGTCAAAGGCCAGATCCGCCGGCCTTTGCAAGCGCCGTCAGGAAGCCGCTTAGGTCATTTGTGTGATGGCCGATATGATCTGCCTCAAGCGCCTCGGGAGCGACATGGACCGTCTGCATTCCCAGACCATGCGGCACCTCGAGATTGCGGGCATCATCCTCGAACATCGCGCCTTTCGCGGGGGTGATGCCGGCCTTGGCAAAGACCATCTCGAAGGCCTCGGCGCGGGGTTTGGGATGGAAATCAGCATGTTCGACACCATAGATCCCGTCGAACAATCCACTCAATCCGCGTGCGGCCAGCACCTGTTCGGCATAGGGTGCCGAGCCGTTGGTATAGATGATCTTGCGACCGGGCAGCGCGCGGATGCCCGCGGCAAGCGCGGGATCGGGTAGGAGCGCATCGAAAGAGATGTCGTGGACCTCGTGCAGGAAGGGCACCGGATCGATACCGTGTTCATGCATCAGCCCCGCCAGCGTGGTTCCGTAAAGGGCCCAGTAATGGCTGCGCAGATGATTGGCGCGGGCCGCATCGACCTTCAGGGTGCGCATCACATAATCCGCCATCTTCACCTCGATCTGCGCGAAGAGCGCAGCTTCGGGCGGGTAAAGCGTGTTGTCGAGATCGAAGACCCAGTCGGTGACATGGCCGAAGGCACTGGTGTCGATGGCGGCGGGGAGGGGGGATGCGTGGCTCATAGCCGATGCTTAGCGCGGTTCGGGACGGAGTGTAAATGTCGCACTTCTTGTGCTTGTCACAGCGGGCGCTGGCTCCTAAGGTCTCCCGACCAGATATGCGAGCCAGATAATGCAAAAAGACGCCTACACGCTGATCCTCGAAGCGATCGACGCCGGAACCTATAAGCCGGGCGACCGGCTGGTGGAATCGGAGCTCGCCGAGCGGCTGGGCGTATCGCGTACGCCGGTGCGCGAGGCGCTGCAACGGCTCGAGACGCAATCCATGCTGGCGCGCGACGGGCGCTCGCTGATCGTGGCCTCGCTCGATCACAACCAGCTGGCCGAGCTCTATACCGTGCGCGCCGAGCTGGAGGCACTGGCCGCCCGTCTGGCCGCCCGCCATGCCGCGCCCGAAGAAGTGCGGGTGATGCAGTCGATGATCGAGGAAGATCATCAGAAGCTGGGCGATCCGATCGCGCTGAGCCGTGCCAACAAGCGGTTCCACCGGCAGATCCATCTGGCCTCGCATAACCGCTATCTGGTGCAGCAGCTCGATCTCGTGCACCGGTCCATGGCGCTTCTGGCGACCACGTCGCTGGCGGCGGAGGGCCGTGGCGAGGTCGCTCTGGCCGAGCATCAGCGAATCGTCGATGCGATAGCGGCAGGCGACGAGGACGAGGCGGGGGCCGCATTGCGGGCCCATATCTCGGAGGCTTTCGTCACCCGGCTCCAGAGCGATGCCCGCGCTCACGGTGGTCAACCCTCCTGATCGCACTCAGTTGATCCACGGCGCGCGTTTCGGACGCGGAGGGCTGGCCTGCATGGCCGGAGCCTGCTCGTTGGTGGTGCCCGGAAGCGTGATATGGAGATCGAAAATCCCGTGGGTCGTCTTGTCCCAGTAGAACGGCTTCTCGATGAGTTCGTAGATCGCCTTCCATGCCGCAAGCGCGCCGAGCGGAAAATAGAGCTGCATCGTAGGCACCCATGGGATCAGAAACCGGTGGCTTTCGCCGCGGACCGCCCAGACCGCGAGGCATATATTGACCAGCTCGGCGGTGATGAACCCCGCCACCAGTAGTTTGATCTGGAACGGGCTCAGCAACATCTCGATCGGATGCGGCAGCCCGAAGACCATCAGCCAGAAACTCCACAGAAGCGGCGCCAGCACATATTGCGAGAGTGATCCCAGAAACATCACCTGAAACGCCCAGAACCGACGGGGCCCGAGATCGCGCATCAGGCGCTTGGGGTCGCGCATATGCACGGCCCATGTGATGGCATAGCCTTTGAGCCAGCGTGAGCGCTGCTTGATCCATGGCAGCATCCGGCAATTGGCCTCTTCCTGTGTAACCGTTGACACCAGTTCGGTGCGATAGCCCTTGCGGGCCAGCCGGACTCCCAGATCGGCATCCTCGGTCACGTTATGCGCATCCCAGCAGCCCAGATCCTCCAGCACCTTACGGCGGAAAAACAGTGTCGTGCCGCCCAGCGGCACCACGAATCCGGCTTTTGCCACACCGGGCAGGATCATCCGGAACCATGTCGCATATTCGATAGTGAAACAGCGCGAGAGCCAGTTCGTCGAGGGATTGTAATAATCGAGCACGCCCTGCAGGCAGGCGACATCGGCGGGTGCATGGGCAAAGCGCCGCGCGATGGTGTGCAGCTGGTCGGGATGGGGGGCGTCCTCGGCATCATAGACGCCGATGATGCTCCCGCGGCAGAAATTGAGTGCATAGTTCAGCGCACGCGGTTTGGTCCTGATCGGCCCGTCGGGCACCGGAAGGACGCGCATCCAGCGCGGTAGATCGGCGCGGGCCAGCGCATCGCGTGTCATATGGTCATCCTCCTCGACGACCAGCACCAGATCAAGGAGCTCGCGCGGATAATGCAGGCGCGACATCCGTGCCACCAGCCGCGGCGCGATATCGGGCTCGCGGAACATCGGCACCATGATGGAGATCACCGGTAAGCGGTCGGGGGCTGCCACTCCCGTCGTGGGCCGGCTGTCCTTGTGGCGGATCTGGGTGATGCCGGCCCAGAGTTTGAGCCCCGTGGTCAGGAGAAGGGTAAGGATCGCCCAGGCGGTGATGATGGAAAACACCACCAGCGGCATCGCGATCAGCCCCAATGCCGTGCTGAACAGGAGGCCGAAGAGGAAAACCGCGGCGCGGCGCTCGTCGCGCAGGCGGCAGCTCATTTCCGAGGCGACGCGCGATTCGGCGCGGCGGATCATATGGGTCTGTCTGCGCGCCAGAAGACTGTCGGTGATGGCGCGCTCGGTCGAGATCACCATCCGATAGGGGCCATAGGCTTCGGGCAGTTCCTTGCGGATCTCGTCAAAGAGATCGGGATGGGCGGAGGCCACGAGCGTCACGCCACCCACCCGTTTGACCGGCGCGATGACCTTGGTGCAGCACAGCTCGGCCCCGATTGCGTCGATCAGCCGTGGATCGGGCGGGTCCTGCGCCAGATCATAGGGGCTGGCGTTCCATTGCTGGGCCAAGGCGTCCATCAGCTGGGTCTCGGTGATCCAGCCATGGGCGATCAGGATATCGCCGAGCCGCGCCTCCTCGCGCCCGCGCAGCGATACCGCTTTCAGTAGATCCCCCGGGCTGAGATAGCCCATATCGACAAGGATCTGGCCAAGTGGCGTGCGGCCGATCTGTGCCCGCCTCGGCGGTGGCACGCGCCGCTTGGGCTTGGCCAGCCGCGCGGTCAGGTCGGACAGATTGTCCGAGGATACGGCCTTCTGACCGTAGAGAGTCGTTTTCATGCGTTCGCCCCCAGGCTAAAACTGAGGACAAGATTTCGCCTAAAAGTTGAATCAAACGTTAACTACAAATGAAAAGGGCGTTTTCCGTTGCGGGAAAACGCCCTCGAGGCTGTGGATAACTCTGTGGGGATTATTTCATCGCGGCGATGAAACGGTCGAACAGATAGTAGCTGTCCATCGGGCCCGGGCTGGCTTCGGGGTGGTATTGCACGGAGAAGACCGGCCGGCTTTCCATAGCGATCCCGCAGTTCGAGCCATCAAACAGCGACACATGGGTTTCGGTCACACCTTCAGGCAGCGTCTGGCTGTCCACGGCGAAACCGTGGTTCATCGAGGTGATCTCCACCTTGTTGGTGGTGAGATCCTTCACGGGGTGGTTCGCGCCGTGATGGCCGTGGTTCATCTTGATGGTCTTGGCACCCAGAGCCAGCGCAAGCATCTGGTGTCCAAGGCAAATCCCGAAGACCGGTAGGTCAGTCTTAAGGATGTCCTTGATCATCGGCACGGCATATTCACCGGTCGCGGCAGGGTCGCCCGGACCGTTCGACAGGAACACCCCATCGGGGTTGAGCGCGAGGATCTCCTCGGCGGTCGCGGTTGCGGGAAGCACTGTTACATCGGCACCGGCAGAGGCGAGGCAGCGCAGAATGTTGCGCTTGGCACCGAAATCGATGGCGACGACCTTCTTGCCTTCCTCGGTGCGCGGCTTGTAGCCATCCGGCCATGCCCAACGCATTTCGTTCCAGCGGTAGGATTGTGCACAAGTCACGTCCTTGGCGAGGTCGAGGCCGACCAGACCGGACCAGTCACGGGCCTTCTTGACCAGCGCCTCGATGTCGAAAACACCGTCGGGATTATGGGCAATGGCCACATTCGGCGCGCCCAGCTGGCGAATCGCGCGGGTCAGGCGGCGGGTATCGATGCCGCCCACACCGATCCGGTTACGCTTCTCGAGCCAGTCGACGAGGTTCGAGGTCGCGCGCCAGCTTGACGGCTCCGTCGGGTCCCATTTGACGACCATGCCGGCGGCAACCGGATCCTGGGTCTCGTCATCTTCCGCGTTCACACCGACATTGCCGATATGCGGGAAGGTGAAGGTAACGACCTGACCTGCATAGGACGGATCGGTCATGATCTCCTGATAACCCGTCATGGCGGTGTTGAACACGAGTTCCGCGACGGTTTCACCGGTGGCACCGAAGCCTTTCCCGTAGAACAATTGTCCGTCCGCCAGCGCGATCAGCGCGGTGGGTTTTTCGGATGACTGGTGGTTTGCAGACATGGCGCGACTCCCCGGGGCAAAATCTGCCGGAACCTACGAGCGTAGGCCCCAATGGTCAAGACCTCAAAGAGAAAACATGATATGCATTAAATACAATGGCTTAGCTGTATTGTGCCTTTGTGACGATCGGAGTATCCTGCCCGCTTGAACATGAAGAGGGGTTTTGCCGTGGACATGCGCGCAAAAATTAACGCCGCCTTGAAAGAGGCGATGCGCGACAAGGATCAGGCGCGTCTGTCGACGCTCCGTCTGGTGAATGCGGCCATCAAGGATCGCGAGATCGCGATGCGCGGCACCAGTGAGGAACACGAGATCACCGATGCCGACGTGATGCAGATTCTGGGCAAGATGGTGAAGCAGCGCCATGAAAGCGCGCGGGCCTATGAAGAGGGCGGGCGGCTGGAGCTGGCGGAGCAAGAGCTTTCCGAGATCAAGATTCTCGAGACCTTCCTGCCGCGCCAGCTCAATGATGACGAGGTCAAGGCGGCCATCGATGCGGCAATCGCCGAGATCGAGGCCAGCTCGATCCGTGATATGGGCCGTGTCATGGGCGTGCTGAAGGGCAAATATACCGGCCAGATGGATTTCGCGTCTGTCGGTCCGCGCGTGAAGGACCGGCTCTCGGCCTGACAGGCGCATGGGGCGGATGGAGATGGCGGCTTTTGCCGCCATTTTTTATGCGTATCACGCCGTATCCGGCACAAATCTGCCTAATCTTCAGGTTGTGTCGGAACCCATCTTTAATCCCTTCATTGGCATTCTTTAGTGACGTGTAAGAAAGGGTTGAAGGATGGATATGATTTCGGTTTTAAATGCCCGCGCAGCGCAGGTGGCTCTGGCGGCCCGCAAGGGCCTGCGTAAAGAACGCGACCTGCGGGGCATGTCGCGCGATATGTTTGACCAGTTGACGATTGGCGAACTGGAAGAGCTCGCGCATTCCGTGCTCCCGCATATGCTCGGCGGACATTGAGCGGCAGGCCGATCCCCGCCACCTTGCGAAGCCGTGACTTGCATTTGAAGCCCATGATCTTCACACCCCTTCCCCGTTAACTCAGCGGAAGGGGTCGTATGTCTGGCATGATACAGTGGAAGCCGATTGTGGGGGTTATGATGCTTGGCGCAGTGGCAGCCTGCACCAATCCGACGGGGCAGGTGCAGTCGGCCATGCCGGATCGCGAGATCCTGTCCTTCTCGAGCCAGAGCGGTGGCAAACTTGCCTATGCCTGCAGCAAGGGAGCGGACGAGCGGGAGACACGTGCCCGTGCACAGAAGGCCCATCAGGCCTATGAACACGAGATCGCTTCCTATGGTCCGGTCTTTGCCAAGACGCTGATCTCAGTGCTCAAGGCAGGTGTATCGAGCGGTGGATCGCTCGAAGCCAGCGTGAACCGCAAATCCGACGAATGGGCACGCTCTGCGGCGCTGACAGTCGAGCGCCAATACCGCTGTCTGCCAATTGGCCCTGCCTGAGTGGAGGCTAGAGCCGCGTCTCGAAACAATCCGGAGGCGGCGGTGAGGGCAGCGTCCATTCGGGGCTCATCTGCGCGTGAACCCAGACGGGCATCGCCTCCCTGCGGCCTGCCAGAAGGGTCCAGAGGATCGTTGCGATGAACAGCAGGAAAGACGCGAAGGACAGGAAGGTGCCTAGAGAGGAAAGCTGGTTGAGCAGAGCGAATTGCTGCGGATAGTCCAGTATCCGGCGCGGCATGCCTTCCTGCCCGAGAATCTGCTGCGGGAAGAAGGTCAGGTTGGTGCCAAGGAACATCAGCCAGAAATGCAGCTGTCCCATCCATTCGGGATAGGCGCGCCCCGTCATCTTGCCGATCCAGAAATAGATCCCCGCAAAGAGGGCGAAGATCGCACCGAGGCTCATGACATAATGCGAATGTGCCACCACGAAATAGGTGCTGGCATGGTCGATATCGAGCGGCGCGCCGCTTAGCAGCAACCCGCTCAGCCCGCCCACGACAAAGAGGAAGATGAAACCGAGAGCCCATAGCAACGGCGTGCGCCACAGGGGCCGCGCCTGCACCAGTGTCATCACCCAGGAGAACAGGATCACCAGCGTGGGAAGCCCCACGATCGTGGCCGCCAGCGTGAAGCCGCTTTCGGATCCCGCCATCAGCCCGCGGGTGAACATGTAATGCGCCCATGTGGCAAAGCCCAGAAGGCCGATCGCCAGCATCGCATAGATCACCGCTTTCTGGGCAAACAGGGGGCGCCCTGCGCAGGTGGTGACGATCTGCGAGATGATCCCGAAGCCCGGCAGGATGATGATATAGATTTGCGGATGGCTGAAGAACCACAGGATCTGGCGGTAAAGTTCGGGGTCGTCACTATGGATGATCCGGCGGTAGGCTGGGTCGAGCATCATGGTGATCGCACCCGCCAGCACCGGTAGCGCGCAGAGCACCATTGCCCCCGTCACAAGGATCGACCATGCGAAGGGCGAGGCGTTGTGCAAGGTGATGCCCGCGCCGCGCATGTTCAGCACGCTCGTGACCATATTGATCGCGGTCAGAATCGTCGAAAGTCCCATGACGAAGAGGGCCGCAATGGCGATAGGAGCAGTATGGGCCGAGAAGAGCGCGCCCACGCCCATCAGGCAGGCCAGCACATAGAGCTGGTAGGCGCTGCGGTTCATCCGCGGGAAGGCCAGCTCGGGTGCGCGCAGATGAAGTGGCAGGATATAGGAGCCGAAGCCCGCAAAAAGTCCGGGGATCGCCACGAAAAACATCATCAGCACCCCGTGCGAGGCGGCCAGCATTTCCCACAAAGCGGTATTGGGCGAACAGGGCGCCGTGCCGGGCCAGAGCCGTGTGCCTTCCGAGCACAGATACTGCACCCCCGGCTCCATCAGCTCGAGCCGCATATAGACCGTGAACAGCACCGAGATCAGCCCGACCACCAGCGCCGTCAGGAGATACAGGATGCCGAGCGTCTTGTGGTCGGAAAACCGCGCCGAGCCGATGGTCGCGGGCTGTGGGCTGGCGGTCTCTTGCGGCATGTCGGGTCTCCTGAAGGGCGGAATCGAGCCCGCAATACAGTCAAACCGCTCGAAAGGAAATGCCCGCCGGACGGGGCGGGCATCGGAAGGCGGGTTCGGGTCGCGCTTATTTCGCGACCGATTCCAGATAGGCGGCGATATCGGCCTGACCGCTTTTGGCTTTGTAGGTCATTCCCGAGCGCGCCGAGCTGTCGCCGGTTTTCTCGCGCAGCCAGCCGGTCGGGTCGGTGATATAGGCTTCAAGCTCGGCCTTGGTCCAGACCAGACCCTGATCACCCAGAGATTTCAGCCCGTCCTTGTAGCGGAACCCTGCGAGGCTGCCGACCTTGCGCCCGATCACGCCATAGAGGTTGGGGCCGACCTTTCCGCCTTTGACGATCGCCGATCCGTCGGGGGCGGTGATCGCATGGCAGGAGCGGCAGGTGCGGAAATCACTCTCGCCCTTCGCGGCATCCTGCGCGAAAACGGGGGTGGCGCAGGCCAGAGTTGTACCGATGGCGGCGAGTGTGGCATAACGGCTGATCTTCATCGCAAGGGTCCTCAGGTCAGTCCTCTGGCCGGTAGGCGGGCCACCGGACATGGTCGGTATGATAACACAATCAGTCCCGATATAGGTATTCACTTAGCGGGCATCAATTTCGCTAGGGTCGAAGATCTCGGGGAAATGCGCCATAAGGGCGGCGTCGATATCGCCAAGTTCCACCGGCAGGCCCAGATCGACAAGGCTGGTGACCCCGTGATCCTTGATCCCGCAGGGCACGATTCCCGTGAAATGCTCCAGATCCGGTTCGACATTGATCGAGATGCCGTGGAAGCTGACCCATTTGCGCAGCTTCACCCCGATCGCGGCGATCTTGTCCTCGGCCAGTGATCCGTCGATACCGCGTGGACGGTCGGGGCGCTCGACCCAGACCCCCACACGGCCCTCGCGGATCTCGCCCTTCACGTTGAAATCGGCAAGCGCCGCGATGACCCAGTTCTCGAGCTTCTGCACGAAGCCGCGCACATCGCGGCCACGGCGGTTGAGATCGAGCATCACATAGGCGATGCGCTGGCCCGGCCCGTGATAGGTATATTGCCCGCCCCGACCGGCCTCATAGACGGGGAAGCGGTCGGGATCGACCAGATCCTCGCGCTGTGCCGAGGTGCCCGCCGTATAGAGGGGCGGATGTTCGAGAAGCCAGATGGCTTCCTCGGCCTCGCCGGCATGAATCGCGGCCACACGGGCTTCCATGAAGGCCAAGGCCTCCTCATAAGCGACGGGCCTGTCTGAATGTATCCACTCTACCATGGCATCCTCCGGAATTTCCCCTGATGTCGCGCTTTCGGGGCAAGGATGCAAGCCCGCAAACCCTTATAAAAAAGGGGGAACGGGCGGAGATCAAAGAAAAAATCGCCAAAGTGCATTTTTCCTCTTTTCAACGCCCGCGCCACCCGCTAGATAGCCCTCACCAAGCCAGAGACAGTGCGGTCGTGGCGGAATTGGTAGACGCGCAGCGTTGAGGTCGCTGTGGGGTAACTCCCGTGGAAGTTCGAGTCTTCTCGACCGCACCATTCTCCGGATGGAGAAGCAAAAGCCCCTTCGTGGGGCTTTTTGCTTTTCTGGTGTCCTGTTTTCCTGTCCGGACAGGCTGTGAGGCGGCCAAGAAAAACGCGGCCCGAAGGCCGCGTGATATAGGGTCAGATCGGCGCGCAGGCCTTCTCCATCCAATCCCGCGTCGCGGGCGAGACATGCGGCCCGATCCTCTCCAGACAGTCCGCGTGATAGGCGTTGAGCCAGTCGCGCTCGGGCGGGTCCAGCAGATCGACCAGCACGGGACGGGTGTCGATCGGCACCCATGTGAGGGTCTCGAAGGCCAGCATCCGGCGGCTCTCGTCGGCCTCGGGGGATTTTGCGGCCTGAGTGGCCAGAACCAGATTCTCGATCCGGATGCCGAACGCGCCATCGCGGTAATAGCCCGGCTCGTTTGAAAGAATCATGCCCGTTTCAATGGGCAGGGTCGAGGCGCGCGAAATCCGCACCGGCCCCTCATGCACACACAGCGCCGCGCCCACACCATGGCCGGTGCCGTGGTCATAATCCTGACCGGCCTGCCAGAGCGGCATCCGCGCCAGCGCATCCAGATGGCTGCCGGCCACGCCCTCGGGCCATTGCGCCATCGAGAGCGCAATCATGCCTTTGAGCACGCGTGTATAGGGTGCGCGGGCCTCCTCGGGGACCGGACCCACGGCAATGGTGCGTGTGATATCGGTGGTGCCATCCACATATTGCCCGCCCGAATCCACCAGCAGCAACTCGCCCGTATTCACGGGACGGTCCGTCTTTTCGGTCACACGGTAATGGACGATGGCCCCGTCGGGTCCCGCGCCACAGATCGTATCGAAACTGATCTCGGTCAGGGCATTGGTGGCGCGGCGGCAGTTTTCCAGCGCGGTCACCACGTCGATCTCGGTCAGATTGCCCTTGGGGGCCTCCGCATCGAGCCATGCCAGAAACTCGGCCATCGCGCAGGCATCGCGGTGATGGGCGGCTTTCATGCCCGCAATCTCGGCGGCATTCTTGCGCGCTTTGGGCAGAACGCAGGGATCGGAAGCATAATGCGGCGTGGCGCCGGCTTCCGACAGGATCGGTCCGACCGCATAGGGCGCGGTGGCCGGATCAACCAGCACCGATCCCGATTGCGCGCAAAGCGCCGCGCCGAATTGATCGGGTGGGCAGAGCGTTACATCCCGGCCCAGTCCGGCCAGCAGCTCGGGCGAGAATTTGGCAGGCTCGGCAAAGAGATCCACCCTGCCATCCGCCTGTAGGATCGCAAGGCACTGCACCAGCGGATTGCGGGCGATGTCATCACCGCGGATATTGAGGAGCCAGCAGATGGAATCGGGTTGAGTCAGAACGGCGGCACTGTCGCCCGCCTCGCGCAGCGCGGCGCCAAGGCGGGTGCGCTTGTCGGCCGAAGATTCGCCCGCAAATTCCGGCGGATGCTGACGGGCAGGGGCCTGCGGCGGGGCAGGGCGGTCCGTCCAGATCTCGTCGATAGGGTTATCCACAGGCACCAGCGTCACGCGCGTCTTGGCCAGCGCCTTACGGATCGCCTCGATCTCGCTATGGGTATGCAGCCACGGATCAAAGCCGATCTGGCCCTCGGCCAGATGCTCGGCAATCCACGCGCCTGCCTGTGTCTGTGGCCAGTTGACCGGCGTATAAACGGCCAGATCCACCTCGGAACGCACCTGGACACGGTAGCGCCCGTCGATAAACACGCCCGCAATCTCGGGCAGCACCACACAGAAGCCCGCCGAGCCGGTAAAGCCCGTCAGCCATCCCAGCCGTGCATCGCGATCGGCCACATATTCGCCCTGATGGATATCGGCGCGCGGAACGATGAAGCCCGCAAGTCCGCGTGAGGCCAGCACATCGCGCAGGGCCGCCAGACGGGGCGCCCCTGTTTCGGGGTTCGTCTTGACCGTGAAATCCTGAAACATCAGCCGACCTTCCGCATGCCCAGAATACGCGCGCGCTTGCGCGGATCGGCGTCAAAGAGGCCCGCCAGCTGTTCGGTCATGGCGCCGGCCAGTTCCTCGGCATCCGAGATCTTGACGGCGCGGTTGTAATATTTGGTCACGTCATGGCCGATCCCGATGGCCAGCAGCTCGACCGCGCGGCGTTTCTCGATCATGGCGATCACATCATGCAGATGCTTGTCGAGGAAATTGGCAGGGTTCACCGAGAGCGTGGAATCATCCACTGGCGCCCCATCCGAAATCACCATCAGGATCTTGCGCGCCTCGGAGCGCTTGGCGATGCGCTTATGCGCCCATTCGAGCGCCTCGCCATCGATATTCTCCTTCAGCAGACCCTCTTTCATCATCAGACCCAGATTGGGCCGCGCACGGCGCCACGGCGTGTCGGCGCGTTTGTAGATGATATGGCGCAGGTCGTTCAGACGGCCCGGTTGCTGCGGACGGCCCGCATTGAGCCACTCCTCGCGGCTCTGGCCGCCTTTCCACGCCCGCGTGGTAAAGCCCAAGATCTCCACCTTCACATTGCAGCGCTCCAGCGTGCGCGCCAGAACATCGGCACAGATCGCGGCAATCGAGATCGGGCGCCCGCGCATGGAGCCCGAATTATCCAGCAGGAGCGTCACCACCGTGTCGCGGAATTCGGTGTCATGCTCGATCTTGAAGGACAAAGGCGTGGTCGGGTTGGCCACGACGCGCGCAAGACGGCCCGCATCGAGCATGCCTTCCTCGCGGTCGAATTCCCACGAGCGGTTCTGCTGGGCCTGCAGACGGCGCTGCAGCTTGTTGGCCAGCCGCGAGACGGCACCTTTGAGCGGCTCCAGCTGCTGGTCCAGATAAGCACGCAGGCGTTCCAGTTCGGCCACTTCTGCCAGATCCTCGGCCATGATCTCTTCGTCGAACTCGGTGCGGAAGACCGTATAATTCGGGTCAGCATCAGAGGCGGCAGGGGGTGGTGGAGGCTCAAGGGCGGCGTCGGGGTCGGGCATCTCGACCTCTTCGCCATCGGCAGGGTCGGCCAGTTCCTCGGTCGAGGTTGCGGCCTGCTGCTGGTCCTGCGTTTCTTCCTGCGCACGCTCGGGAGAGGCGTCAGCATCTTCCTGATCCTGCTGCTCCTGTTCTTCCATCTCGCCGCGATCATTCTCGGGGGCGGCCTCCTCGGCATCATCCCCGTCATCGCCCATCTCGTCATCCGGGTCATCGCCCAGCTGGTCGCCATAGCCCAGATCCGAGATCAGTTGACGCGAGAATTTGGCGAATGCCGTCTGGTCGGCCAGCACATCCTGCAGCTTGTCGAGATTGATCCCCTGTTGCTCCATGAAGGGTTTCCACAGGTCGAGGATATTCGAGGCGCCGGGGGGAAGGGGGCGTCCCGTGGCCATCTCGCGGATCATATAGCCCGCGGCCACATGCAAGGGCGCTTCGGACTGGTTGCGAATCTGGTTATAGCCCTTGCGCAGCGCCTCATGCGAGATCTTGACGTCGATATTGGAGAGCGTGCCCGGCATGTCGCGCGCGCCCAAGGCCTCGCAGCGGGCAAATTCCATCTCTTCATACAGCGCCGCGGCCATATCGCCCGAGGGGCGGTAGCGCCCGTGGGTGCCCGCATCGTGATGGCGCAGACGCAGCGCCAGCTGGTCGGCGGTGCCGCGGGCCAGCAGGACCTCGTCGCGCGTCATCCTGCGCGAGACCTGCGGCAGGCGCATCGTATCGCCCGTCGAGCCGGAAGGGTCGACCGTGTAGCTGACCGTCAACTCAGGGCGGTCGGCCATGGTTTTGGTCGCCTCGGCGAGGGCTTTCTTGAACGGATCGGCGGGGTTGTCGATTGGCTTGCTCATGCCCAAGATAAAGCACCACGTCTGGCCCTTCGCAAGAGGAGAAGCGCGGCCTTTGCCTTACGGGCCGGACGGGCAGGTGCCGGAGCTGCGCAGGCTTCGTGCAGCCTTGCACCGAACTGGGGCTTGCCGCCACATTTCTGCACGTTAACTTGTGCGCTAACAGGGCCGCCAGCAACAGGGCAGGATGTGCCCCGAAGCCGGAAAGAAACCGAAAAGGAGATCCCCATGGCAGACCCGCTCAAGATCGGCGTCATCGTCGGCACTACCCGCGAAGGCCGCTTTGCCGATGTCGTGACCGAATGGTTCATGGAAAAAACCGCCAACCGTCAGGCGTTCCAGTTCGATCTGATCGACCTGCGTGACCATCTGCTGCCGCATTTCGAGGAATCGATGGCACCGGCCTATTCCGAGCCCGAAGGGGGCGCGAAGGGTAAATGGAACGATCTTCTGAAGGGCTATGACGGGTTCATCGTGGTCACGCCCGAATATAACCACTCGATCCCGGGTGTTCTGAAAAACGCCTTCGATTACGCCTATACTGGCTGGCGTCGCAAGCCGCTGGGGATCGTGGGCTACGGTCCGTCGGGGGCGATGCGCGCCGCCGAGCATCTGCGTGTGATCGCGATCAATTTCGGCATGGTGCCGGTGCGCGGCGCGGTCCATATCGCGGGGGCGGATTTCTTTGCCAATATGACCGAGCGGGACGCCAAAGCCTTCCCCGATCATATCGACCCCACGCTGGACGAGCTGCTGGGCGATATGGAGTTCTGGGGCAACCTGACGAAGCCCGCGCTTCAGGGCTGAGGCCGAGCGCCGCAGTCAACGAGCAAGGGTCCGGTGCTTCCGGACCCTTTTTCGATGCGCGTTAGCGTCCGGGCAGGCGACGTTCCAGCACAAGGATCTCGTCACATTGCTCGACCTTGCGGGGCTTGTAGCTTTTCTGCGGGATCAGCATCGCATGCATCGAGGGCACATGCGGACCGCGATAGCCATTCATGGCTTCGGAGGCCAGATTGGCATCGGTAAACCGATCGTTTTCGAGATAGAGTGTCTGGCATTCGCGCAGAACATCGCGGGCCGCATATTGTGGCTCGCAGGCGGCCAGAAGACCGGCGATAGAGAGACTGAGGGCAAGGCGCATGTAAATCATCATGCGCAGAGCTTCGCCGGTTTTGCTTTCCAAACCGTAAAAAAAGCCGGAGCAGAGGCCCCGGCTTTCCAGATTTTCAGGCCCTGTGAGGGCCGCGCTCAAGGCGATCAGATCGCGATCGAGGCCGCGCTCTCGGGCAGTTCCTCATCGAACAGGCGCTGGTAGAACTCGGCCACGGTCTGGCGCTCGAGTTCGTCGCATTTATTGAGGAAGGTCAGGCGGAACGCATAGCCCACGTCGTTGAAGATGCGCGCGTTCTGCGCCCATGCGATGACGGTCCGCGGGCTCATGACGGTGGACAGGTCGCCATTCATGAAGGCCGTGCGGGTGAGGTCGGCCACATGCACCATCTGGCTGATGGTCTTGCGGCCTGCCTCGTTGTTGTAATTGGGGTTCTTCGACAGGACGATCGCGGCCTCGGCATCGTGGCTGAGATAGTTCAGCGTGGCCACCAGCGACCAGCGGTCCATCTGGCCCTGGTTGATCTGCTGGGTGCCGTGATAGAGGCCGGTCGTGTCGCCCAGACCCACGGTATTCGCGGTGGCGAAGAGGCGGAAATAGGGATTCGGCGTGATTACCTCGTTCTGGTCCAGCAGAGTCAGCTTGCCCTCTGCTTCCAGAATACGTTGGATCACGAACATCACATCGGCGCGGCCTGCATCATATTCGTCGAAAATGATCGCGGTCGGATTGCGCAGCGACCACGGCAGGATGCCCTCGTGGAACACGGTAACCTGCTTGCCATCCACCAGCTTGATCGCATCTTTCCCGATCAGGTCGATCCGGCTGACATGGCTGTCGAGGTTGACGCGCACACAGGGCCAGTTCAGCCGCGCGGCGATCTGCTCGATATGGGTGGATTTTCCCGTGCCGTGATAGCCTTGAATCATGACGCGGCGGTTATAGGCAAAGCCTGCCAACACGGCCAGCGTGGTATCGCGGTCGAATTTGTAGGTCGGGTCGATTTCCGGCACGCGGTCGGTGCGCTCGGCAAATCCCTTGACCTTCATATCGCTGTCAATTCCGAAGACCTCGCGGACATCGATCTCTTCGGTGGGTTTTGCATTCATATCGAGCATTTCGGGCACCTTTCTTTTGGTCGCCGCTGTCTTGCTGCTTTGCGGCGCACAGCATGTCAGATCGAGTTGTGGAACATATCGCGGGGCGCTGCAAGGGCAAGGATGAATTGTGGACCCGCATACGGGTTTAGCGCGTTGCGCCTGCGCGGGTGAGACCATACTCTGATGGTTTGAGGCCCGCATGGCGGATAATGAGAGTGGAGAGACATATGAGCGGCCTTCTGGCGCTTCTGGATGATGTGGCGGGTATCGCCAAGGTGGCGGCGGCCTCCGTCGATGACGTGGCCGCTCAGGCAACCAAGGCGGGTGCGAAAGCCGCAGGCGCGCTGATCGATGATGCGGCGGTGACGCCGAAATATGTCCATGGCTTCGCGCCCGCGCGGGAATTACCGATCGTGGGCAAAATCGCGCTCGGGTCGATCCGCAACAAGCTTCTGATCCTGCTGCCTCTGGCGCTGATCCTGTCGAGCTTCGCGCCCTGGGCGATCACGCCGCTTCTGATGCTGGGGGGGGCCTATCTGTGCTTCGAGGGTGCGGAAAAGATCTGGCATCTGTTCCACCCCTCCGAGGATCACGGCTCCGAGGAGACAGCAGGCGGCAAACAGAACAGCGCCCATCTCGAGGAGAAAAAGGTGAAAGGCGCGGTGAAAACCGATTTCATCCTCTCCGCCGAGATTATGACCATCGCGCTTTCGGCGCTGCCTGAGGGCGATCCGATCTGGATGGAGGCGATCACGCTGGCGCTTGTGGCGGTGGGGATCACGGCGCTTGTCTATGGCGGCGTCGCGATCATCGTGAAGGCCGATGATGTGGGGCTCTGGCTTGCCGAAAACGCGAAACTCTCGGGTACCCGTGCCTTTGGCCGCGGTATCCTGCATTTCATGCCGGTGTTCATGAAGGCATTGCTCATCGTGGGCACGGCGGCGATGATCTGGGTCGGCGGCAATATCCTGTTGCACGGGATCGCCGAGCTGGGCTTCCCGGCCCCCTATGACTGGATCCACCATCAGGCCGAGACGGTGTCTGAACATGTGGGCGAGAGCCTGAAGGGCCTGGTGTCCTGGGCGGTGACCGCCTTCTTCGACGGTATCTTCGGTCTGGTCTTCGGGCTGGTGCTGATGATCCCGTTGGCGACCTTCGTCATCAAGCCGGTCTTTGGCCTCTTCTCGAAGAAGGGTGCCGCATGAGCGACCGGCTGCGTCCGCACCATGTGGCGGTGATCGCCTCGGACTATCCGCGTTCCAAGCACTTCTATACGGAAGTGCTTGGAATGTCCGTCATCGCCGAGACCTATCGCGAGGCGCGCCAAAGCTGGAAGCTGGATCTCGGCATGGAGGGGGGCGTGCAGATCGAGCTGTTTACCTTCCCGAATGCTCCTGCGCGTCCCACGCGCCCCGAGGCGCAGGGTCTGCGCCATCTGGCCTTTGCCGTGGATGATCTGGATGCGTGGTGTGCCCGCCTTCAGGAGCACGGGGTCGAGGTCGAACCCGTCCGTGTAGACGAGTTCACCAATGCGCGTTTTACCTTCTTCCAGGACCCCGACGGGCTGCCCTTGGAACTTTACGAGACCTCTTGATAGATGAGGTCTTTGCACAGGTTTCGGGTCGGCCAGCTGCGGGCGTAGGGGCTAAGGTCTCCGTGTCATATCCACGGAGACCCCGATGCCTTTCCAGATCCATGCCCTTCCCGTCGAACCCTTTGTCGAACTGTTCCAGATAACTGACGAGGCGCTTGCCACGCGCCGGATCTGCCGGATGCGGGTGACCGAGCGCGACGCCCTCCCGTGCCGTGTCAGCCTTGAGGATGCGCGGGCAGGCGAGACGGTCCTTTTGCTCAATTACGAACATCAACCGGCCCAGACCCCTTATCGCGCTTCTCACGCGATCTTCGTGCGTGAGGGCGTGGCGCGTGCCCAGCCGCAGGTGGGGGAGGTGCCACAGGCGCTGCGCCACCGGCTGATTTCCATCCGGCCCTTCGATCATGGTGATATGATGCTCGAGCCCGATCTCGTTTCAGGTGCGGATCTTCATACGGCGCTTGCAGGGATCTTCGCGGGTAATGAGGCTGTCGCCTATGTCCATTTGCATTATGCCAAGGCGGGGTGTTTTGCGGCGCAGGCCCGCCCCGTCTGACATGTCGGGCATAGAAAAAGGGAGGCCTTCGCCTCCCTTTATGTGGTGGTGTGTCCTGATCGGCGTGGCTCAGCCGTGGCTGGCCAGCAATTCGCGCAGCTGCGAGGGGAAGAGCTGCAAAATCAGCGTCTCGGTCATCGCCTCGCCTTTGTTGTCCACATAGACGCGCAGGTCGATCGGATCGTTATTATCCGCCGCGATAGCCGAGAAATCGAGATCGAAGATCGCGCGCCAATAATCGGCACCCACCACGGGGAAGGCGGTCTGCATCGAGATCTCGCCCGCCGAGGTGGTGACATTGGGTTCCAGCCCGTCGGCGCGGCTCAGCCCCTGCAGGCCGGTGCTGTCCAGATCGCAGACGATCTTCACCGTGTTGGCGGGGCGGTCCTGTCCGGGCACACCACCAGTGCCGATCCGGATCGCAGTGAACTGCGCCTTCTCGCGCGGCACCGGCACATCCTTCACCCAGCTCAGCGTGTAATTCACGTTGAACTCGGTGCCGGTGGTGGCTGCGTCCGAGGGGGTCCAGAAGGCCACGATATTATCCATGGTCTCGTCATCTGTCGGGATCTCGATGAGGGTCACAGCCCCTTCGCCCCAACCCTCTTTCGGCTCGATCCATGCGGTGGCCCGTTTCTCGTAGAAAACACCATCATCCTGATATTGCGCAAAATCGCGTTCGCGCTGTGCAAGGCCGAAGCCTTTGACATTGGGCGAATGGAAGCTGTTGGCCATCACGCGCGGCGGGTTGTTCAGCGGTCGCCAGATCTTCTCGCCGCTGCCGGTATGGATTTCCAGCCCGTCGCTGTCATGCACCTCGGGGCGCCAGTCGGGGGACACCTGACGGTCATGTTTGCCAAACCAGTACATCGAGGTCAGCGGCGCGATCCCGAGCCGGTTCACATCGCCGCGCAGGAAGATATCGGCCGAGACATCCTGCACGACCCCGCCGCCCAGACGCGAGACGATCCGGTAGGCACCGGTCGCACGCGGGCTTTCGAGAAGCGCATAGGTGACAAAGCTGCCATCTTCCGGCTCTTCGAGCCAGAACCGGGTGAAACGGGGGAATTCCTCGGGGCCCTGGGCCACCGCCGTATCGAGCGCAAGGCCTCGCACGGACAGGCCGAACTGTCCCGAGTAGCCCGCCGTGCGCCAGTAGGAGGCCCCAAGGAAGGCCATCCAGTCGGCATTATGTTTGCGGTCCTGCACCGAGAAGCCCGCAAAGCCTTCGGTGTTATGCAGGTTCTGCGCAGGGCTGTCTTGGGGAATGGTGAAGTAGTCTTTGGAGAACGGCACCTCGCTTGCCATGTTGCCGTTCACCGAATAGATGTGCACCGGATCGGGGAAATACTTGCCGGGGAAGAAGAAATGCACGGGGTAATCATCGCCATTGCCCCAGAGCGCATGATCCTTGCGGAACTTGATCTTGCCATGCGCGTCATAATCGATGGCTTGGATGATCTCGGGGTCGGCCACCTTCATCGCGTTATAGGGACCTTTGGAGAGGTCGCGGGCCATGTCGCGCAGCATGTCATAGGAGAAGGGCTCGGCTTGACCGAGCGCCATGCCGTGGGCAATTTCGTCGCTCTGGGCGCGCGCCAGCTCGGGCAGAAGGAAAAAGGCGCCGGTCCCGAGGGCGGAGGCGAGGACCTGACGGCGGGAGGGGTGAGAATCTGTCATCAAATGCTCCGGATATCGTGCTCAGCCCGATAAGTGCGGCGATTTCGGCAAAGCGCAACAGAAGATCCTGTGAATGGGCAGGAACATGCTGGATTTCACGGGGATTCTAGCTCCGCGTTGCTGTTCCACCACCTGTTTTGCCGCGCAGAATGGCAGCAAGCGCGGCCTCGGCGCGGGTAAAGGGACGTTCGCGGTGACGCAGGAGCGAAAAGGGGCGTGGGGCCAGATCGAGCGCCACGCAGTCAAGCCGTCCTGCCGCCACCGAAGAGGCTACCACCATCTCGGAGAGGATACTCGCGCCAGCATCCGCCTCGACCGCTGCCCGCACGGCCTCGTTGGAGGGCAGCTCCAGCGAGGGGCTCAGATCGGCGGGGGCGATGTTCTGGCTCTCGAGCCAGCGGTCGAAAATGGCGCGTGTGCCGGAGCCGTGCTCGCGCAGCACCCAGTCCTGCGTCCGCGGGTCCAGAGGTTGGCCCGCTTGCGCCTTGGCGCGCACAAGCATCATCCGGTCGCGCACCAGCGGCTCGATGAGAAGCAGATCGTCATGGCACGCGTCCTCGATCACCGCCAGATCCGCCTCGAGATCGCGCACGGCCCGCGCCGCGGTCACGGAATTGCTCAGCCGGATATCGAGCGTGATCCCCGGATAGGCCTGCCGGTAGCGTGCCAGCAGCGGCGGCAGCCAGTATGTGCCCGCTGTCTGGCTGGCGATGAGCCGCAGATGGCCTTGCGCAAGCCCCGCCAGATCCTCCAGCACCCGCTCGGTCCGGGCGGCATGAGCCAGTAGCCTGCGGGCCTCGGGCAGGAAATGGCGTCCGGCATCGCTGAGCACAATGCGCCGCCCAATCCTGTCGAAGAGCCTCACCGCATGGCGGGTTTCGAGCGCCGAGATCGCCGAACTGGTGGCGCTCGGGGTCAAGTTGAGCGCCTCTGCCGCACGGGTGATATGCTCGCGTTCGGCCACCGCCAGAAAGATCCGAAGCTGGTCGAGGGTCATGGCGCATGCCTTTCTGTCACTGGATGAGCGTTATCAATAACAGGCTGACGCCCGAGATGAAGAGCCATGCGGCGCCCCCCAGCAGCGCGGGGCGGGGACCGGCTGCCGCCAGTTTACGCAGATCGGTCGAAAGTCCCATTCCTGCCAGGGCGATGGTCAGCAGAATCTGGTCGATCGTTTTGCTGGCTTCGACAACGGGCGGGGGCAGCCAGCCAGTGGAAGAAATGGCGACCATCGCTACAAAGCCCATAACGAACCACGGCACCGGAGCGCCTGCGGGGGTGGTTGTCTGCCCGGTATTTCTGTTTCTCGTGCCGATCCCGAGGAGAAGCACCATCGGCGCCAGCATCATGACGCGGGTCAGCTTGGAAATAGTCCCGAAATGCCCTGCTGTATCGCCCCCCTGAAAGCTTGCCGCCACGACCTGCGCGACCTCATGGATGGAGGCGCCTGTCCACATGCCGAAGGCTTTGGGTCCGAGGGGTGTAAGCGGGGCGAGCAGCGGCATGAGCAGCATCGAGGCCGAGCCGAAGACCGTCACGCAGGCGATGGCATAGGCCACATCCTCCTCGCGCGCGCGGGTGACAGTATTGACGGCAATCACCGCCGAAGCCCCGCAGATCGACGTGCCGGCTGCGATAAGATCGGTGAGCCCGCGCGGGACACCCATCACTCGCCCGAGCCAGCGTGTGAAGAAAAAGGTCGCAAGCAATGTGAGGAGGATGGTTGCGAGCCCGCCGGCCCCTATCTCGGCCACCTGTCCGAAGGTCAGCTGCAGGCCCAGAAGCACGATGCCCGCGCGAAGGATATAGCGTAGGCTGAACGCGATGCCTTCCGCGCAGGAGGGAGAGAGCGGGCGCAGCGTATTGAAGGCCATGCCCAGCATGATGGCAAGGATCAGGGGCGAGAAGGCCGAGAGGGCGGGCAGCGTGTGGAGCCCGAACGCCACTGCGGCAACAGCGACACAGAGGGCAAGGCCCGGTATAAGGGTGGGGCGGTTCTGCGCGATCATGGGGCATCCTCCGTCTGGGATGCCCTGATCATGGGGGAGACTGGCTTATCGGTCCAATTGAATGATCCGGATGTTTTGTTCGATCGGGTCGAACAGGGGCGCTGCCCCTCTGGCCCGTTCCGGGCCATTCACCCCGGGATATTTAGGGACGCTGGAAGATCAGAGGATTTCCAGCACCTGTTCGGGCGGGCGGCCGAGGCGCGCGGATTGACCGGTGATCAGGATCGGGCGCTCGATGAGTTTCGGGTTTTCGGCAAGCGTGGCGAGGATCGTGTCGTGATCCGCGTCGCGTTCGATCAGGCCCTTCGCGTCTTTCCAGCGGACAAGGGTGTCTGCGCTCTGGCCGAGCTTGGAGATGACGGCCTCCAATTCGGTGCGGCTGGGAGCATCTGTCAGGTAGAGACGGATCTCGGGGCTATGGCCCCGCGCCTGCAGCAGCGCGAGGGTCTCGCGGGATTTGGAGCAGCGCGGATTGTGCCAGAGTGTCAGAGCCATGCGTCGCGCCCCTTGCCGGTGGCGTCCGCGATATTGGCATAGCCGTCGCGTTCGAGAAGTGTGTCGAGACCGCGGGCGATCCGGTCCGCGAGCGAGAGCCCGTGATAGACGAGCGCCGAGTAGAGCTGCACCGCGGAGGCACCTGCGAGGATCTTCTGATAGGCGTCCTCGGCGGAGGAAATGCCGCCCACGCCGATCAGCGGGATCTGCCCATCGGTCGCCTGCGAGAGTTTCGCCAGCACGCGGGTGGATGTCTCGAAGAGAGGCGCACCGGACATGCCGCCCTTTTCCGGTGCATAGGGGCTTTGCAGCCCCTCACGCGAGAGGGTGGTATTGGTGGCGATGATCGCGTCGATACCGGTGGTTCTGGCGACCTGTGCGATATCGTCAATCTCGGCATCCGTCAGATCGGGGGCGATCTTGAGGAAGACGGGGATCGGGCGGGTCAGCGTGTTGCGGGTCGCGATCACCCCCGAAAGGAGCGCCGTCAGGGCCTCGGCGCCCTGCAGGTCGCGCAGCTTCTCGGTATTGGGCGAGGAGACATTGACGGTGGCGAAATCGAGCCAGGGGCCTGCATGGGCCAGCACCTTGGCGAAATCGGCGGCGCGGTCCTCGCTATCCTTGTTGGCGCCCAGATTGAGGCCCACCGGAATGCCCGTGGGGCGGGCGGCAAGGCGGTGCGAGATGGGTTCCATGCCTTCGTTGTTGAAGCCGAAACGGTTGATGACCGCGCGGTCCTCGGTCAGGCGGAAGAGGCGGGGCTTGGGGTTTCCGGGCTGGGCGCGGGGCGTGGCAGCGCCCACCTCGATGAAGCCGAAGCCCGCCCGCATGAGGGGGGCCACGGCCTCGGCATTCTTGTCGAAACCTGCGGCAAGCCCCACCGGATTGGGAAGATCGAGACCCGCCACCTGCGTGGCAACGCGCGGACTGGTCCAGACGCCTTTCATCGGCACGAGGCCGGCGGCGAGGGCCTTGATCGAGAGGCCATGGGCGGTTTCGGGGTTCAACTGGTGCAGCGCGCGCAGGCCGAGGCTCTCGATCAAGGGCATTTACAGGGTCTCCGGAAAGATATGGCCCTCGGGGCCTTGGGGCAGGGGCATATGGGCGATCACATCCGCCATGGTCATATCGCGGTAAAGATGCGGGAAGAGCGCCCCGCCACGCGAGACCTCCCATCGGAGGGCGTGACCGAGAGTGTCGGCCTCAAGGCTGACCAGCACCAGATCACCGGCTTGGGCGAAATGCTTGGCAGCGGTCTCGCGTACCTGCTCGGCGGTCGAGATATGGATATAGCCATCGGCGAGATCGATGGGCGCGCCCGAGGTCGATCCCTGCGATTGGAGGGCCTGCCATTCGGCGGGGCGGAAGATCTTGTATATAAGCATGGGTTTCACATGCCCAATGGCGCGGAAATAATCAATCTCTTTCACGAAAGCGGCGAAAATCGGCTTCACCTCGGGGCAATGTCACACAGAGTTTTGACAGTCCGGTCAAATTTGCGAGACTGGCGATGACCTGAGTGGAGGATTTTGATGTCTACAGGATTTCTGAAAACGCGCGTGGCGGGAATTGCGCTGATGGCGGGGCTTACGGCCGCAGGTGCTGCCCATGCCGATTATACGCTGACCATTCTGCACACGAATGATTTCCATGCACGCTTCGAACCGATCAACAAATATGATTCGACCTGTTCCACCGAGGATAATGACGCGGGGGAGTGCTTTGGCGGCACCGCGCGTCAGGTGACGGCGATCAGGGAGGCGCGTGCCAAGGCCGAGAACTCGATCCTCGTGGATGCGGGCGACCAGTTCCAGGGCACGCTGTTCTATACCTATTACAAGGGCAAGGCGTCGGCCGAGTTCATGGATATGATGGGCTATCAGGCGATGGTCGTGGGCAATCACGAGTTCGATGACGGGCCGGAGGTGCTGGGCAAATATATCGACGCGCTCGATTTTCCGATGCTGATGGCCAATGGCGATGTGTCGAAAGAGCCCGCGCTCGATGGCAAGATCAAGAAATCGGTGGTGCTTGAGGTGGGCGGGCAGAAGATCGGCCTGATCGGGACTACCGCGCAGGATAACGCGATCCTGTCGAGCCCAGGCAAGAACATCACCTTCTCGGAGCCGGTGCCTGTCATCAAGGAAGAGGTGGAAAAGCTCAAGGCCGAAGGCGTGGACAAGATCATCCTGCTGTCGCATTCGGGCTATTATGTGGATCAGGAAACCGCCAAGGCGGTGCCGGATTTGGATGTGATCGTGGGCGGCCATACCCATACGCTTCTGGGCGATATGGAGGGGGCAGAGGGGCCCTATCCGACCATGGTTGGCAAGACGGCGATTGTCACGGCCTCGGCGCATAGCAAATATCTGGGCGATCTTACGGTCACCTTCGATGATGCCGGTGTGGTCAAATCGACCGAAGGTCAGCCGATCCTGCTCGATGCCTCGGTCGCCGAAGACCCTGAGGCCAAGGCGCGTCTGACCGAGCTTGCCAAACCGCTCGAGGAGATCCGCCAGAAGGTGGTGGCGCAATCCACCGATGCCATTGACGGCTCGCGCGATGTCTGCCGCCTGAAGGAATGCCCGATGGGCGATCTGATGACCGATGCGATGATTGACCGTGTGAAGGATCAGGGCATCACCATCGCGATCACCAATGGGGGGGGGCTCCGGGCCTCGTTGCCGGCGGGGGATGTAACGATGGGCGATGTGCTGACGGTATTGCCGTTCCAGAATACGCTTGCCACATTTGACGCGAAAGGCTCGGTCATCGTGGCCGCGCTGGAAAATGGCGCGAGCCAGATGGAGGAGGTCGCAGGGCGCTTCTCGCAGGTGGGCGGGCTGAAATATACCGTGACGCCGTCGGCCGAGGCCGGATCGCGTATCTCGGATGTGATGGTCATGAAGGATGGAGACTGGGCGCCGATCGACCCCGAGGCCACCTATGGCGTAGTGACCAACAACTATGTCCGCGCGGGCGGTGATGGCTATGCCATGTTCGGGACCGATGCGACCAATGTCTACGACTATGGCCCCGATCTGGCAGATGTGCTGGCCGAATACATGGCTGCAAACGGGCCGGTGAAACCCTATACCGATGGCCGTATCACGGTTGCCGAGTGACATAACGGGGGGCAGGTGACTGCCCCCTTTTATATTGCAGGAGGTTTCCTTGGTTCCGAAAATACCGATGCCCGAACCCGTCGCCCTGTTGCACAGACTGTTCAACGCCGCCGTCGCCGCCGCCGATCCGATGATCTGCGTGCCCGAAGCGCTGGGCCCCAAACCCGACGGCCGCGTGGTGATCGTGGGGGCGGGGAAGGCCTCGGCGCGGATGGCCGAAGCGGTGGAATCGGTCTGGGGGCCCTGTGAGGGGCTGGTGATCACCCGTTACGGCTATGGCCGCCCGACCAAGGGGATCGAGATCGTCGAGGCTGCGCATCCGGTTCCCGATCAGGCGGGCGTCGAGGCCACGCGCCGGATGCTGGATCTGCTGGAGGGGCTGGGCGAGGATGATACGGTCATCGCGCTCATCTCGGGCGGTGGGTCGGCGCTTTTATGTGCGCCTGCGGGGGAGATTACTCTGGCCGAGAAACAGGCCGTGAACCGGGCCTTGCTGGAATCGGGTGCCACGATCGACCGGATGAATGTGCTGCGCAAACACCTGAGCCGCGTGAAGGGCGGGCAGCTGGCGGCTGCGGCCTATCCGGCCCGGATGCGCACGCTGATGATCTCGGATGTGCCCGGAGATGATCCGGCCTTCATCGCCTCGGGGCCGACCGTGGGCGATGCCACGACCTCCGCCGATGCACGCGCGATTGCCGATATGTTCAAGCTGGATCTGCCCGCATCTGTGCGGGCGGTGCTGGACGGGCCCACCGGTGTGGTGGCTCCGGACGATCCGCGCCTTGCGCGCGCCACGACCGAGATTATCGCCGCACCTAGCGTTTCGCTCGAGGCCGCGGCCGAGCTTGCGCAAGCCGAAGGGATCGGTGTCGAGATCCTGGGCGATGCGCTCGAAGGCGAGGCCCGCGATCTGGCCGCGAAACAGGCCCGTCTGGCGATGGATCTCTCGGCCAAGGGCACCAAGCCGCTTCTGTTACTGTCTGGCGGCGAATGCACCGTGACCCAGAGAGGCAAATCGGCCACGGCCAGTGGCGGGCCGAATGCCGAATATATGCTGGGGCTGGCGCTGACGCTTGCGGGCGCACCGCGGATCTGGGCGATGGCCTGCGATACCGATGGGGTGGATGGCTCGGCGGAGGTGGCGGGCGCATGGGTGGGCCCCGGCACGCTGACCCTTGCCCATAGGCTGGGTGTGAGCGCCCCGGAGGCGATGGCCGTGCATGACAGCCACGGGTTCTTCGCCGCTCTTGGGCAGCAGGTCGTGCCGGGCCCGACGCTGACCAATGTAAATGACTTCAGGGCAATCCTTATCCTTTAGCCGGGGATGGAACAGGAGGGCAGGCGGCGGCGTTATCCATGCAAGTTACACAAGTTCTGAAGGAGACAGATATGATCGTCAAACGCGGCTCCGCCCATTGGGAAGGCACCATCAAAGAGGGCAAAGGCACCGTTTCGACGCAGTCGAAAGCCCTCGATGCCCAGCCCTACGGCTTCAACACCCGTTTCGAGGACAAGCCCGGCACCAATCCCGAAGAGCTGATCGGTGCGGCCCATGCGGCCTGTTTCTCGATGGCGCTTTCCGGCCAGCTGACCGGTGCGGAGATCACCGATGCGGTCATCGAGACCACCTCGAAAATCTCGATGGATAAGGAAGGTGACAGCTTTGCCGTGAAATCCTCGGAGCTGACCTGCAAGGTCACCTCGGCGGGCGATGCCGAGAAGATCCGCGCGGCGGCAGAGGCGGCCAAGGCCGGTTGCCCGATCTCGAAGCTTCTCAATTGCGAGATCTCGCTGGATCTGACGGTTAACTGATCCGCGTCAGGCATGTCCTGCAAAACGCCCGCTATCTTGGCGGGCGTTTTATTATGCGGGGATCAAACGGGGCGCGGATCCGGCGGCGGCAACGGCCCGCCCTTTGTCAGCCCCTGCGCCATCGCCTCTGCCCGTAGGCTGGCGATCCGCTCGATCACATGGCTCTGGGCGGCATCTGCCGTTTCGGCAAACTCGACCCCCGTGAGAACGAAGCATAGACGAGGGGACTGCACGGCCAGCGCCTCAAGCCGCTCGATCACCAAAAGGCCATGGGCGTTGATCACATCCTCCAACGGCCCTGCAGCCAGCATCACTGCCTCGGCAGGGGCCGACAGGCGGGGCAGGGCCAGCTCGATGAACTGCAGGATATGCTCGGGGTAATCGGTCAGCTCGAAGACACACAGTTCGGCCCAGCTGGCCTCCTCGGTCTCCGCCAGAGGCTTGCGCAGATCCTCGAGCCAGCAGGCCAGCAGCGCCTCGAGTGTCACGATATCGTCCGGCGCGGTTGCGGCCTCGCAGAGGCGAGTGACCAGATCGGGGGGGAGAGGCGTCGTCATTCGCGGTTCTTTCTTTCGGGAACGGCCATTGGCGCGGTGGAGCGCCATATTCGGGCCGACCGTCGGGGGAGGGGCAAGATAACGCAAACGCCCCCGCTGAACGGGGGCGGGCGCGTTATTGCATCAGCTCTTTGGTCGCCGAAAGCGTGACATCGGGATAGTCGCGCACAACGCGGTCGATGTCCCATTGCAGGCGGGTCAGGAAGACCGGATCGCCGTCATTATCGGTGGCCATATGCTGCTTGTTGGCATTCACCAGCTTCTCTGTCGCCTCTTCCTTGCCCAAGACCCAGCGGGCCGAGGTGAATTGCGAGGGCTCGAACCGCACCGGAATGCCGTATTCCAGCTCGATCCGGCTTGCCAGAACCTCGAATTGCAGCGCGCCCACGACGCCCACGATAAAGCCCGAGCCGATCATCGGCTTGAAGACCTTGGCGGCGCCTTCCTCGGCAAACTGCATCAGTGCTTTTTCCAGATGCTTGCCCTTCATCGGGTCGGTCGCCCGCACCGATTGCAGAAGTTCCGGCGCAAAGGAGGGGATGCCGGTGATATGCAGCATCTCGCCCTCGGTCAACGCATCGCCGATGCGCAGCTGGCCGTGGTTGGGGATGCCGATGATATCGCCACCCCAGGCCTCCTCGGCCAGTTCGCGGTCGGCGGCGAGGAAGAGCACGGGGTTCGAGATCGCCATCGGCTTTTTCGAGCGTACATGGGTCAGTTTCATGCCGCGTTCGAAATGCCCCGAGATCAGCCGCACGAAGGCCACGCGGTCGCGGTGCTTGGGGTCCATATTGGCCTGCACCTTGAACACGAAGCCCTGCACCTTCTTCTCGTCGGGCGCGATCTGGCGTTCGGCGGCATTGGCGAATTGCGGCTCGGGGCCGTAATTGCCGATCCCGTCCATCAGTTCCTTCACGCCGAAGCTGTTGATGGCCGAGCCGAACCAGATCGGGGTCATATGGCCCTCGAGAAAGGACTGGCGGTCGAAGGCCGGCAGCAGCTCGCGCGCCATCTCGATCTCCTCACGCAGCTTGGCCAGCAGATCTGTGGGAATATGGTCGGCCAGTTTCGGGTCGTCGAGCCCGTCCAGCTTGATGGATTCCGCCACCTTGTTCCGGTCGGCGCGGTCCATCAGCTCGAGACGGTCATTGAGCATATCGTAGGCGCCGAGGAAATCGCGGCCAACACCGATCGGCCAGGAGGCCGGTGCCACATCGATGGCGAGGTTTTCCTGGATCTCGTCGATGATCTCGAAGACCTCGCGGGATTCGCGGTCCATCTTGTTACAGAAGGTCAGAATGGGCAGGTCGCGCAGGCGGCAGACCTCGAAGAGCTTCTGGGTCTGGCTCTCCACGCCTTTGGCCCCGTCGATCACCATGATCGCCGCATCCACCGCCGTCAGGGTCCGGTAGGTATCTTCCGAGAAATCCGAGTGGCCGGGAGTATCGACCAGATTATAACGGAAGTTCTTGTAATCGAAGGACATTGCCGATGCCGAGACCGAGATGCCGCGGTCTTTTTCCATCTGCATGAAGTCCGAGCGCGTCCGGCGTGCCTCGCCCTTGGCGCGGACCTGTCCGGCCATCTGGATGGCGCCGCCGAAAAGCAGGAACTTTTCGGTGAGTGTGGTCTTGCCAGCGTCGGGGTGCGAGATGATCGCGAAGGTCCGGCGGCGGGCGATTTCGGGCGGGAGTGCGGGACGGTTGCTCATGATGCGCCTCATACAATGGCGCGGCACCTATGGCAATTGTGAAGCGCAGGGTCGGGGCAGGGTATGAGGGCCCTCATCCGCAGCGGGAACCGGAGGGGCCCTATGACGGTTTTGTCCCCAAAGGAGGACATCATGGCCAATCCCAGTCTGAAGGACGAAGATCTCTACAAGACCCTGCGCGAGGAGGGAATGTCGAAGGAAAAGGCGGCGCGTATCTCGAATGCGAAGGCCAACCCGGACATGCACCCGTCGCAAAAAGGTGGCAAAGCCCCGCCCTATGAGGACTGGACCAAAGCCGACCTCTACGCCCGTGCGCAGGAGATCGGCATCGATGGTCGCTCGAAAATGTCGAAACCGGAGCTGATCGACGCGCTGCGCACCCATTAGGGGCGCCACATCTCAGCTCTTCTTGCGGCTGAACAGCTTGTCGCGCCCGACCTTCTCAAGGAGATCGCGCCCCGCCTCCGTGCCGAAATGCGGCTTATGCGCCAGATCGGGCAGGCGCGCGCGGATATCGGCGGTCAGCTGGTCGGGCATCTGCGAGAGGCTTGCCTTGGTCACCATCAGGCTCTCGATCGGAATTCCTTCGGCATAAATGATCTCGTGCCGGTCGAAAATCAGCGCGTAGTAATCGACATAACCGCCCTCGCGCCGCCAGACATGCTCGTCATCGACGAGGTGTTTGGCCTGCACCAGTAGTTCGGCGGTCGTGCCGATGCGGGCCTGGCCACGGCGATAGAGAAACAGCCGGTGATGCGGACTGACCACCAGATCGCCCTCGTTGCCCAGCGTCCCGCGCGAGATCACGACGGGGGCGAAGCTGCCAAAGGCACGCATGGTGGATTTGGTCACAAGGCGCAGGGGCTGCGGGCCGTTGTCGCGGGTCAGGATGCGGTCACCGGTTTTCAGCGCCTCGATCGGACGCTGCGCGCCGCCCGCGATGGTAATCATGGTGCCTGCGGTAAAGGCCACGCAGATCAGATCGGTCAGCCGCGCCGAGCCGGCATCCTCATGTGCCTCCAGCAGCGTATAATCGACCCGCGCGGCAATGGGCGACATCGGCAGGGCGTAAAGCGCATCATCCGCGCGGTTGGCCAGAAGCAGGATATCCACGCTATCCCCCTCGGGGGCCATCATCACATGGCGCGAGACCAGTTCGAGCGCGTCGCCTTCTTGCCCGACCTCGGAGCCCGAGGCGATCAGTTGCGCGTCACCCTCGATCTCGACCATCAGTTTCATCGGCACGGCCTCGCGGTCGAGCTGGTAGATATCGCCCGGCACACAATATTCGGCCAGATCCAGCCCGTCGCCCTGATTGGCACCGGCTGTCACCCAGAAAAGGCTGGCATCGAAGACGTGAACGGTTTGGGTCGTTTGCAATGTCGCTTGGCTCATGGAATGGCAGTATCTTGGCTTTGGGCCTTGATGTTAACCTATATTCCCTGACGATGACTTAAGAAAGGCGTGACTGTGTCAATCCTGGGCTTGCGGCGGGGACTGCAGGTGATAGCTGTTGGAGGATTTGATGACAGGAGGGGCCGATGGATCTGGGAATTCGGGATAAAAAGGCAATCGTATGTGCAGGCTCCAAGGGGCTCGGGCGCGGCTGTGCCGAGGCGCTGGCGGAGGCGGGCGTCGAGATCGTGCTGAATGCGCGATCAGCGGATGTGCTCGAGGCGACGGCGCGCGAGATCGCCGGAAAATATGGCGTGAAGGTCACGCCGGTTGCGGCCGATATCACGACCGAAGATGGCCGCAAGGCGGTTCTGGCGGCCGGCGAGGGGGCCGATATCCTTGTCAATAACGCGGGCGGCCCGCCCCCCGGCCTCTGGTCGGACTGGAACCGCGACGATTTCATCAAGGCGCTCGATGCCAATATGCTGGCGCCGATCGCGATGATGCAGGCGGTTCTGCCGACCATGATCGATCGCGGCTGGGGCCGGATCGTGAACATCACCTCGCAATCGGTTAAGGCGCCCATCGCGCAGCTGGGCCTGTCGAATTCGGCGCGTTCGGGGCTGACGGGTTTTGTGGCGGGAACCTCGCGGCAGGTGGCAGGCTATGGCGTCACGATCAACAACATGCTGCCCGGTATCCACGCGACCGACCGCGCGATCTCGCTCGATAGCGGCGTGATGAAGGCCGAGGGCATTAGCATGGAGGAGGCACAGGCGCGCCGTGCCAAGACCATTCCGGCAGGGCGCTACGGCACCTCGACCGAGTTTGGTTCGATGTGCGCGTTCCTGTGCTCGCAGCATGCGGGCTTCATCGTGGGCCAGAATATCTCGCTCGATGGCGGGGCGGCCAATATCTCGGTGTGATCGCGTCGGGGCGGGGCGGTCGCCTTGCCCCGATCGCAATATTGGCAAAGCTTGAGCTTTTCTCTATGGATTGCCTCACGATGTGCCACGCGACAGGACCGAGATGACTGCAACCGCCCCGACCCCGCGCCTCGACGTGACCCCGCGCCTCGAAGTGCAGGGGCTTTTCCGTTCGTTCGAAGGGCGGGAGGTGGTGCGCGATGTGTCCTTCTCCATTCAGGCCGGGCAGGTGACCTGCCTGCTGGGTCCGTCAGGCTGTGGCAAATCCACGACGCTGCGGATGATCGCGGGCGTTGATATGCAAGATCGCGGCAAGATCTTTGTCGATGGCCAGCTGATCTGCGATACCGTGTTCCGCGTGCCGCCGGAGCGCCGCGCCATCGGGTTGATGTTTCAGGATTTCGCGCTGTTCCCGCATCTGTCGGTGGCCGATAACGTGGCCTTCGGGCTCTCCGACCCTGCGCGCGAGAAACGGGCACGGGTCGAGGATCTTTTGGCGCGCGTCCATCTGGCCCATCATATCGACCATTTCCCGCACGAGCTGTCGGGGGGCGAGCAGCAGCGTGTGGCACTGGCCCGTGCGCTGGCGCCGCGTCCGCGTATCCTGTTGATGGACGAGCCTTTCTCGGGGCTCGACGAACGGCTGCGCGACGATATCCGCGACGAGACGCTCTCGCTTCTGAAGGAGGAAGGCACCGCCGTTCTGCTGGTCACCCACGAGCCGCAGGAGGCCATGCGCATGGCCGACGAGATCCTTCTGATGCGCGGCGGGCGGATCGTGCAGGGCGGGGCGCCCTATAACCTTTATAATGCGCCGGTGGATCGGGCGGCGGCGGCGTTCTTCTCGGATATCAATGTGATCCGCGCCCGTGTGCAGGGCGCGCTGACCCGCACCGCCTTTGGCGAGTTTCTGGCCCCCGGTCGGGCCGACGGGTCCGAGGTGGACATCGTGATCCGCCCGCAGCATCTGAAGATCGATTTCGACCGTGCCGGTCAGGGGCCACTGCCCACGCCGCAGGACGGCACCGCCGCGCGCGGCGTGGTGGAGCGCGCCCGTTTCATGGGGCGCGAGAGCCTTGTGGAATTCCGGATGGACTATGACGGCTCGGTGCTCAAGGCCACCGTGCCCAATGTCTTCCTGCCCAAAGCGGGCACGCCGATGTGGCTGATGATCCGCCGCGACCGCTGTTTCGTCTATCCGGTCGGTTGATCGCGGAGCCCTAGTTACGGGCCGCTTCCTTGCGGCGGCGCGGCAGGTCCTTGAGGATCTTCTGGCGTTCCATATGCGACATGGTTCCCCAGCGCGCGATCTCGTCGATCTTGCGGTGACAGTCGAGGCAGGTCTGGCTCGGCTGGTCGAAGCTGCAGATATTGCGGCAGGGGCTCTTGATGCGCGCCATATCAGCCCCGCAGATTGGCCAGCCGGTCGAGCGCGCCCTGCAGGATGAAACTCGCCGCCACATTGTCGATCCGCTCGGCGCGTTTGGCGCGCGAGAGATCTGCCTCCAGCATGGCGCGTTCGGCGGCCACGGTAGACAGGCGTTCGTCCCAATAGCCGATGGGCAGTTCGCACATGCGGGCGATATTGCGGGCAAAGGCGCGCGTCGATTGCGCGCGCGGGCCTTCGGAGCCGTCCATATTGCGCGGCAGGCCGAGGATGATGGCGCAGGTCTCGCGCTCGGCCACGATCTTGAACAGCGCCTCGGCATCGGCGGTGAACTTGGTGCGCTTGATCGTCAGGATCGGGCTTGCGACCGAGCGCAGCATATCGGAGCCCGCAACCCCGATGGTCTTGGTGCCCAGATCGAGCCCGAGGATCGACCCCATACGGGGGAGGGCTGCTGCGAATTCGGCGATATCTTCGTGGATCATTGGTCGAGCCCGAGCTCCTTGGCGGTGGCGGTCACCTCCTCTAGCGCGGATTGATCCGCGGCCAAAGCGGTTTGTGCCTTGGCCAGAAGATCGTGCGCACGGTCTTTCTGCTTGAGGGTCATCAGGGCGCGCAGGGCGCGGGTCCATTCGGCGGCCGAGCCGCCATCGGTTTCCAGCCGCGAGACCAGCCCGTCGACCATGCCCTGAATCATCTGCTGGCGATCCTGCGCCGACAGGCTCTCGGCATTTTTCATATCCTCTGCTGATGGACCGGGCAGATCGGCGGTGACATCGGCAGGCCATGTGCCCTTGGCCGCCTGATCCAGGAGCTTTAGCGCCTCGGGGGCCTTGGCGAAGGTGCCACGCGCCTCCGAGAGGATCGCGGTGACCTGATCATCGCGCCCCAGAAGCCGCAGCCCCGCCAGCAGCGTCGCCCAATCCTCGGCGCTACCGCCCTGATTGGCCATGCGGGCCTGAAGCGCATCCACCTTGTCGCCAATCGCGCCGGCGCGTTGGGCCTGCGGCAGTTTCTGGGCGGCGACCAGATCGCTCAGGCTCGGGCCGTCGCGGCCTAATTCGGGCGGCTGGTAATCGGGCTGGCCTGCGAGCCACGCGATGGTAGGCATATTGGCGAGCATCGGTTTCACCCAGTCATCCGAGGCCTTGCTATCGGTCAGAAGCGCATCCCAGATGCGGAAGGTCCGGTCGGGGCGGCCGTTCTGGGCCATCATCAGCCCGATATAATATCGCGCCCGCCCGTTGGTCTTATCTAGCTGCACGGCCTGACCGAAGGCGGCCTCGGCCTCGGGGGTCACCAGACCACCCGCCGCAATCACCATATACTCTCCGAGGTCGGCCTGATCATCGGCTGTGGCCTTGTCGCCCAGCACCTTGATCAGCTGTTGTTGCGCCGCGACACCATCGGCGAAATTGCCCATCGTGATCTCGTTGCGCGCCAGAAGACGCAGACCCTGCGGGTCATCGGGGCGGTCCTTCACGGCCTGACGCAGCTTGTCCATAAGGGCTGCGAATTGTGCATCGACCTTGGGCTTTTGGAAGGTTTTGGCAAAATCGGCCTCGGCCTGATCCTGATGGGGGCGGCCCAGATAGCTCTCATCGGCCAGAGCCAGGCGGGTGCCGATGGGCTGGTCGGCATAACCGTCATCGCCCAGATAGGCATAAAGCGCGACGGCCCCGCCCAGACAGGCCAGAATCACCACGCTCGCCGCGATCCGCGCCGTTTTCGGGGAGCGCGGCGGACGGGCGGCAGCGCGGGCTGCGCGATCGGCCTCGAGGAGCTTGCGCGAGATTTCGATCCGCGCGCGCCCGGCATCATCTTCGGAGAGGGTGCCACGGGCGCGGTCGCGATCGACCTCGCTCAGCTGATCGCGATAGACGCGCATATCCGCGCTCTCGGTGATGTCGTTTTCATCCCCTTCCATGCGCAGGCGCCAGAGCGCCGACAGAAAGACCAACGCCACGAGCAGCAAGACAATCGCGACTACAATCCAGAACAGCATAACCCAATCCCCTTCATTCCTGTCTCCCTTAGGGAAATTCGTGGAGGGACGGAAGCCTTATAGAGCGCGTGGCGGGAACGAGACCGTGATCCGCGGCCCTTCCGGAGCGGGTCTGCGGCACCGGTATTCGCATGGCGAATGCCTGTTATGTGTCGCGAAATCGCGTCATTTTAAACGCGTGTCGCATTTAGACGAAAAATGCCGCGACTGGCGGGGTTTCCTCGGGCGCTCGGGTCCATCAAAAAGGAGAAGACGGGCGGTGACCCGTGTTGGATGATTTCAGGACAGGAGAGCCGGGGCATGCGGAAATATTCCATCTTTGCCGTTGCGCGCGAGGCGATGCGCTATCACGCCGGATGGGAAAAAGCCTGGCGCAGCCCAGAGCCCAAGCGCAAATACAAGGTCATCGTGATCGGCGCGGGCGGACATGGTCTGGCGACCGCCTATTACCTGGGCAAGGTCCATGGCATCAAGGATGTCGCGATCATCGAGAAAGGCTGGCTCGGCGGCGGCAATACGGGCCGTAACACCACGATCATCCGCTCGAACTACCTGCAGGACCCTTCGGCCGGCATCTTCGACAAGGCGCTCCAGCTCTACGAGGGCCTGAGCCAGGACCTCAACTACAATATCATGTTCTCGCCGCGCGGCCTTCTGATGCTGGCGCAATCCGAGCACGAGATGCGCGGCTACAAGCGCACCGTCTATGCCAACCAGCTGCAGGGCATCGAGACCAAGTGGATCGGGCGCGAAGAGGTCAAGAGCCTCGTGCCGATTCTCAATATCGACGGGCCGCGCTATCCGGTGCTGGGCGCGCTCTATCAGGAGCGCGGCGGCACCGCGCGCCACGATGCGGTCGCATGGGGTCTGGCACGGGCCTGCTCGAATATGGGCATGGATATCATCCAGAAATGCGAAGTCACCGGCATCCGCACCGAAAATGGCGAGGTGCGCGGCGTCGACACCACCAAGGGCGCGATTGACTGCGAGAAGCTGTCGATTGTGACCGCAGGGCATGCGGGCACCGTGGCCAATATGGCGGGCTTCCGTCTGCCGCTCGAATCGGTGGCGCTGCAGGCTTGGGTGTCTGAACCGATCAAACCCTGTATCGACGTTGTCGTGATGGCGAACCTCGTGCATTGCTATATCAGCCAATCCGACAAGGGCGAGTTGGTTCTGGGCGGTGGCATCGATCACCCCAACAACTATTCGCAGCGCGGCTCGTGGTATACCATCGAGGAAACCGTGCGCTCGCTCGTCGAGACCTATCCGATTGTCTCGCGGCTAAAAATGCTGCGCCAATGGGGCGGGATCGTGGATATTACGGGTGACCACTCGCCGATCCTGTCGAAAACGCCGGTCAAGAACATCTTCGTCAATTGCGGCTGGGGCACGGGTGGCTTCAAGGCCATTCCGGGGTCGGGCTGGGCGATGGCCGAGCTGATCGCCAAGGGTGAGCCGGGACCGCTGGCCAAGGGCTTTGGCCTCGACCGCTTCACCGAAGGCCGTTTCGTGGACGAATCCGTGGCCGCAGGGGTGGCACACTGATGGGCACGGTGTCGGTCTGGGCAGGGCATCTGCCTGCCACGGCAGAAAAAGATATTTGCGGGCGGAACCATTCCGCTCACGGCTCTGTTACGCCTCTGAACATGCTTCAGAAGGAATACGACACATGTCCGAAGGTAACGGTAGCGGCAACACCAAGAGCTTCCTCATCGGGGCGCTCATCGTCATCGTCGCGGGCCTTGGCTGGTATATCTGGTCGGGCGGCGATGTCCCGCAAAAGGATGAGCCCGAGATCCAGATCGATCTGCCGGGTGACAACAACAACTAACGGGCGCAGCACCCAGGCGCGCCCCCGTCTTCAGGGAGCGCGCATATGCTGATCCTTCAATGCCCCTGCTGTGGCATCAAAGCCGAGGAAACCGAACTGCATTATGGCGGCGAGGCGCATCTGACGCGCTTCGGGCCGGGCTCCAGCGATGCCGAGTTCGAGAACTATCTCTTCACGCGCAAGAACCCCAAGGGCGTCCATTTCGAACGCTGGCGCCATTCCGCAGGCTGCGGCAAGTGGTTTTTGGCGGCGCGCTGCACCGTGACGCTGGAAGTCTTTGCGACCTATTCGGCCCAGACCAAAGAGCCGCCGCAAGACGTCATCGACGCCATCCGCGCCAAACGCCCCGACTTCGAAGGTTACAGCAAATGAGCACCCGTCTGTCCAAAGGCGGTCGCCTGATCGACCGCGCGAAATCCCTGACCTTCACCTTCAACGGCCGTCCGATGCGCGGCTATGCGGGCGATACGCTGGCCTCGGCCATTCTCGGTAATGGCCAGACGCTGCTCGGCCGCTCGTTCAAATATCACCGTCCCCGCGGCCTCGTGGGCTCCGGTGCCGAGGAGCCCAACGCACTCGTGGGTCTGGGCCGCAATGCCCGTTTCGAGCCCGACCAGCGCACCACCACGACGCTCCTCTTCGATCAGGCGGAGGTGAAGACCCAGAACCACTGGCCGAGCCTCGAGACGGATGTGGGCATCATCAACGACAAGCTCTACAAATTCTTCCCCGCAGGCTTCTACTACAAGACCTTCATGGGTCCGAAAGCCGCATGGAAGCATCTCTACGAGCCGATCATCCGCCGTGCGGCGGGTCTGGGCGATGCGCCCAAAGAGGCCGATGTCGACCGCTACGAACAGATCTATGCCTATTGCGACGTGCTGGTTGCGGGCGGTGGCGTGGCCGGTATCGCGGCGGCGCTGAAGGCTGCGGGCGAGGGCAAGCGCGTCTGGCTGGTCGAACAGACCGCCGCCTGGGGCGGTCGTGCGCCGGTCGATGGCGGCCTGATCGAGGGCATGGAGCCGCAGGCCTGGATCGATGCCTCCATCGCCAAGCTGGAAGCGATGGACAATGTCACCCTGCGCACCCGCTTCATGATTTCGGGGCTCTATAACCACGGTTACGCTCTGGGCTATGATACCGCGGGCGATAGCGAGCCGGGCTCCGGCAAGCCGCGTCACCGGTTGTGGCGGATGCGCGTGGGCAAGGTCGTGACCGCGACCGGCGCGATCGAGCGCCCGCTGTCCTTTGCCTGCAACGATGTGCCGGGCGTGATGCTGGCCTCCGCGGTGCGCGACTATGTCGTGAACTGGGCCGTAAGCCCGGGCGACCGCACCGTTGTGGTCACTAATAACGACGATGCCTACCGCACCGCCAAGGTGCTTCTGGATGCGGGCCTTTCGGTGCCTGCGATCGTGGATGCCCGCCCTGCGGCAACCGGCGCATTGGCGGCGGAGCTGAAGGCGCGCGGCGTGCGTATCCTCGAGGGCCGTGGCATCACCAAGGTGCTGGGCTCGAAAGCCGTGACCGGCGTCGAGATCTGCGCCCAGAACGGCGAGGGTGGCGTTATCGAGACCATCGCCTGTGACTGTGTCGCCATGTCGGGCGGCTGGTCGCCGGTTGTGCACCTGTGGTCGCATGTGGGGGGCAAGCTGAACTGGGACGAGGCGCAGGCCATGTTCGTGCCGAACCTCGCGGCGCCGCCGCTCACCCATGATGGCGCGGCGCTCTGCGAGCCGGTCGGTGCGGCCAATGGCAAGCTGTCGCTGGCGGAGATCGGCACCGAGGCGGGCGTTGATATGCAATGCGAACCCGAGGCACCGATGATGGCGGTCTGGCAGATGCCTGCGGGCGCGCCCGAGGCACTCAAGTTCAAGTCCTTCCTCGATTTCCAGAACGATGTGAAGGTCTCGGACGTGCAGCTGGCCGCGCGTGAGGGCTATGAATCGGTCGAACATACCAAGCGCTATACCACGCTCGGCATGGCCACCGATCAGGGCAAACTCTCCAATATCAACGGTCTGGCAGTTCTGTCGGATGCGCTGGGTCAGGCGATCCCCGCCACCGGCACCACCACCTTCCGTCCGCCCTATACGCCGATCTCCTTCGGTGTGGTCACGGCAGAGGCCCGCGGCGATCTGTTCCAGCCGCTGCGCCGCACGCCCATTCAGGACTGGCACGAGAAGATGGGGGCGCATTGGGAACCCGTAGGCCAGTGGCGCCGCCCCTATACCTATGCCAAAGCGGGCGAGACTCACCGCCAGTCGGTCAACCGCGAGATCCTGAATACCCGCGAGAATGTGGGGATGCTCGATGCCTCGACGCTGGGCAAGATCTTGGTCAAAGGGCCGGATGCGGGGAAATTCCTCGATATGCTCTACACCAACATGATGTCCACGCTGAAGGTCGGCAAATGCCGCTATGGCCTGATGTGTAACGAGAACGGCTTCCTGATGGATGACGGTGTGGTGGCGCGCCTGTCGGAGGACACCTTCCTCGTGCACACTACCTCGGGCGGTGTGGCGCATATCCACGACTGGATGGAAGACTGGCTGCAATGCGAGTGGTGGGACTGGAAGGTCTATACCGCCAACGTGACCGAGAACTACGCCCAGATCGCCGTGGTCGGGCCCAAAGCCCGCAAGCTTCTGGAGAAACTCGGCGGCATGGATGTGTCCAAAGAGACGCTGCCCTTCATGGAATGGAAAGAGGGCGAGCTGGGCGGTATTCCGGTGCGCATCTTCCGTATCTCCTTCTCGGGCGAGTTGTCCTACGAGATCGCGGCCCCTGCCAATATGGGTCTGGCGCTTTGGGAGAAGCTCTATGAAGCCGGTCAGGAATTCGGCGTGATGCCCTATGGCACCGAGGCGCTGCACGTCATGCGCGCCGAGAAGGGCTTCATCATGATCGGCGACGAGACCGATGGCACCGTGATCCCGCAGGATCTGGGTCTGCATTGGGCGATCTCCAAGAAGAAGGACGACTTCCTCGGCAAACGCGCCCATGCCCGTAAGGCCATGGCCAGCCCCGATCGCTGGCGTCTGGTGGGGCTCGAGACGCTGGACGGCTCGGTACTGCCTGATGGCGTCTATGCACCCGCGCCCGGCAATAACGATATGGGCCAGCGCAATACCCAAGGCCGCGTGACCTCGACCTATTACTCGCCGACCCTCAAGAAGGGCATCGCGATGGCGCTTGTCCATCGTGGTCCCGAGCGGATGGGCGAGGAGATCGAGTTCCAGAACGAAACCGGTCTCGTGAAATGTCGGATCGTCGATCCGGTATTCTTCGACAAAGAAGGAGCAAAACAGGATGTCTGAGGCAATGACCGCTGTAAGTGCGCTGAATGGCAAGACGGTGTCCGGTTTCTGCACCGTGGCGGAAGGGGGCCTGCAGGGGATGATCACCCTGCGCGCCGATTTCGGGTCAAAAGCACTTGCCGATGCGCTGGAATGGCTGGGGCTGTCGCTGCCCGAGCCGCGCAAGGTGATCTCGAAGGGCGCGAAATCGGTGCTGTGGATGAGCCCCGACGAGCTTCTGATCCTCGTGCCCTACGCCGATGCCGTCTCTGTGGCGCAGGCGATGGAGACCGCGCTCAAGGGCGAGCATTTCCTCGTGGCCAATGTCTCCGAGGCGCGCTCGATCTTTACCGTCACGGGGCCGCTGGCCGCTCAGGTGGTGATGAAGATCTCGCCCATCGATTTCGCGATGATGGCAAAGGACGAGGTGCGCCGCACCCGCACTGCCCAGACGGCGGCGGCGGTCTGGTGGTCGGGCGAGGAGCAGCTCTCGCTCGTCTGCTTCCGCTCCTACGCCACCTATCTGATGGGCTTGCTGGAAGTCAGCGCGCGCAAGGGTGGCGAACTTTTCTGAAATCCGTTCCGATGACGGAAGAAAACGCGCCGGGGGGCCTTCCCGGCGCGTTTTGCGTTTCCGGTTCTACCGTAAGCCTCCTGTAAGCCTCGGGTTGCAGTCTGCGGTGGTTGCGGAAGATCGCTCCGCGTCTGTCGAAGGGAAAAGGCTGTGATGGCACGAAGAACGGGATATTCAGGGATCCAGATCCTGCTGCATTGGGCTGTGGCGGTGTTGGTGGTGTTCAACTGGTTCTATAGCGAGGGTATGGGACGTGCGGTCGATAACCGCCTCGACGGCAGCACGGGCCCGCTCGAGCTCAACCCGCAGATCCATGTCTGGGTGGGCGTCGCCGTTCTGGTGCTGGTCGTGGTGCGTTTTGGTCTGCGCAAGGCCCGCGGGGTTCCTGACGTTCCGGGTCAGGGGCTTTTGCATGTGGCAGGCGTCTGGGGGCATCGCCTTCTGTATGTCCTGCTCTTTGCCGTGCCGCTTCTGGGGATGGCCATGTGGTTTGCGGGGATCGATGCGGCGGGCGATATCCACAAGCTCTGCGCCGACGGTCTGCTGATCCTTGCGGGGGCGCATGCCGCGATGGGGCTTTTCCATCACTATGTCCTGAAGGACGGTCTCATGGCGCGGATGATGCGGCCCGAGAGCTGAGCCACCACACGCAAACAGGAAGGGCGCCCCGCGGGGCGCCCTTTTTCTGTCTTGCCAACGCGATCAGGCCAGCGCGATCAGGCCAGCTTTTTGATCCAGGCATCGAAGGCTTTCATGATCGTCCCCATGAAGTCTTTCGTGCCGTCATTGGTCATGTTCCCCGTCTCGTCGAACAGCGTATGGATGCCGCCGATATAGGCTTCGGGCTGTTGCAGCACCGGCATATCGAGGAAGACGAGCGACTGGCGCAGATGGTGGTTGGCGCCGAATCCCGCGATGCCGCCCATCGAGCCCGAGACCACAAGCGCCGGTTTGCCGGCCCAGACGCTCTCGCCATAGGGGCGCGAGCCCACATCGAGCGCGTTCTTGATCGAGGCCGGAACCGAGCGGTTATATTCGGGCGTCACGAACATCACGGCATCGGCGGATTTGATGTCGCCGCGCAGGCGGGTCCATGCGGCGGGCACATCGCCCTCGTCCAGATCGGGGTTATAGAGCGGCAGATCGCCCAGTTCGACAAAGGCGAACTCGTAGCCCTCGGGGGCCTGCTCCACCAGCGTCTGCGCGATCATCCGGTTGAAAGAGCCTTTGCGCAAAGACCCGACAAGAATAGCAATTTTCTTAGACATCTCGATCTCCAGTTGTCGGGCATCAGGCCCGTTTGATCCAAAGCTAGGCCTGTGCCCATCTTCCGGCAATCTTCCATTTCGGGACAGAAACTGTGCAGGGTTGCACCACGGCAGGCAAACCTTTCAAACTGATGCGCAATGCCCTGAAATAGTTGAGGGAAACACTGCAATAAGCCCCTGATCGCCGGATGACCCCCCTTGACCTCCTCGGTTAGCGGGCTTCTATTGAGCGCGAAGACATTCACTATCTGTCAAGAAGGGGTTTACCCATGGCTTTCGAACTTCCCGCACTTCCCTATGCTCATGACGCACTTGCCGATCTGGGTATGTCGAAGGAGACGATGGAATATCATCATGATATCCACCACAAAGCTTATGTCGATAACGGCAACAAGCTAATCGCTGGCACCGAATGGGAAGGCAAATCGGTCGAAGAGATCATCAAGGGCACCTATAACGCGTCGGCTGTCGCGCAGAACGGTATCTTCAACAACGCCTCGCAGCACTGGAACCACACCCAGTTCTGGGAAATGATGGGCCCGACCGGCAAATCCATGCCTTCCGAGCTGGAAAAAGCGATCACCGAGTCTTTCGGGTCGGTCGACAAGTTCAAGGAAGAGTTCGCAGCCGCTGGCGCAGGCCAGTTCGGTTCGGGCTGGGCGTGGCTCGTGAAAGACACCGATGGCGCGCTGAAGGTGACCAAGACCGAGAATGGCGTCAACCCGCTCTGCTTCGGCCAGACCGCACTTCTAGGCTGCGACGTGTGGGAACATTCCTACTACATCGATTTCCGCAACAAGCGTCCGGCCTATCTGTCGAACTTCCTCGACAAGCTGGTCAACTGGGAAAACGTTGCCTCGCGCCTGTAATCGCGAGCGGCAGGTTTTCGGGAAAGGCGGCCTTCGGGGCGCCTTTTCTTTTGCGGCACGGGTTCCCACTCAGCCGTGAACGCGCGTGTCGGAACGGCCCGCCACTGCGCGCGTTTTCCTCTCACCGAATATGGAGAGAAGGAGGCCCCTCATGGCCAAGTTTGACACCAAGAAACTCGAGACCGGAACATGGGTGGTGATCGCCGATGGCGAGAAGGCGCTGTTTCTGGAGAACATCACCGATTCCAAAGACCCCAATCTCGAGGTCCGAGAGGTAAAGACGCAGGACAACCCGCCCGACAGTGTACAAGGCACCGACCGACCGGGGCGGATGGCCGATAACGGGCCGGGCCAGAAATCCGCCTTTGACGAGACCGACTGGCACCAGCTTGCCAAGGACCGTTTCGCCGAGGATCTGGCCGAGCAACTCTACAAGCTCGCCCATAAAGGCGCCTTCAAGCGCCTCGTGATCGCCGCCAGCCCCAAGGTGCTGGGTGTATTGAGGCCTGCGCTGCATAAGGAGGTCACCGACAAGCTGGTGGCCGAGATCCCCAAAACCTATACCAACGCTCCGCGCGACCAGATCGAACGCTGGCTTTGCGCCGATCTTGCGGCCTGAGCGCGGCCTATCCACTGGTTGACCTAACGCCGTCCCTTGAGGGGCGGCGTTGTTCATTGGCGTCCGGTATCAAGCAGGCTTATCATCATGGGTTGTCAATGACGGGCGAAAAGCGCAAGAGCCGGTCCTAGGAACGCGAGTGATAGTGGAGCGGGAAATGATGAGCGAGGCAGGAAAAGGTGTGATCGCGATGGTCGTCTGCTGCACGATGTGGGGCCTGTCGGGGCTCTTTTTTGCCGTGCTGCGCGAGGTGCCGGTGATCGAGGTTCTGGCGCATCGCACGCTCTGGTCGGCGATCCTGTTCCTGATTATCCTCGCCCTGACGGGACGGCTGGCGGCGCTGCGCGAGGCGCTGCGTCCGCGCTCTTTGATGATTATCGCCCTGGCCGCGATCTTTATCAGCGGCAACTGGTTCACCTATGTCTGGGCGATCCAGCATAATCACGCGGTAGAGGCCAGCTTCGGCTATTATATCTTTCCGCTCCTGTCCGTGCTTCTGGGGGTGCTCGTGTTGCGCGAGAGGCTAGGGCGGTTGCAGCTGGCCGCGATCGCGCTGGTCACGCTGGCGGTGCTCTATATGGGCATTGCCGAGGGTCATGCGCCGGTGATCCCGCTGGTGATCGCGGTGACATTCGGGCTTTACGGGCTGATAAAGAAGCAACTTCGCACCGAGCCTCTGGTTACGGTGACGGTCGAGGTGCTGGTGCTGGCACCCATTTCAGCAGTCTATCTGCTGGGGCTGGAACTGGGCTGGTTCGGACCCGCCCATTCGGGCCATTTCGGGCGCGATGCGACCGAGACGGCGTTTTTGCTCCTGTCTGCGGGCATGACCGCCGTGCCGCTGATGCTGTTTTCCTACGCCGCCCAACGCCTGCGGCTGGCGACGGTCGGGCTGATGCAATATCTCAACCCCAGTCTGCAGCTTTTCGTTGCGGTGCTGGTGCTACAGGACCCGCTCTCGCAGGTGCAGATGGTGGTGCTGCCTCTGATCTGGGTGGCGCTGGCGCTCTATTCGGTGGCAGGGTTCAGGGCAGGGGCACGCAAAGCCGCGCCCGCGCCCTGAGATCCGCGATCAGGCGTCGAATGTTCCGGCCAATGCCGTTTCCAGCTCGGGCACGGTATCGGCCCAGATCAGGAACTCGCCGATGCTCGGATCGGCAAACCCCTCGTTGATGAACTGATCAATCAGGGCGCGCAGGGGCTCCCAGTAGCCGTCGGTATTGAGGATCAGGATCGGCTTACCATGCAGCCCGATCTGGCGCCATGTGAGCACCTCGAAGATCTCGTCGAGCGACCCCGCCCCCCCCGGCAGGAGCACGATCGCATCCGAGTTCATGAACATCACCTTTTTGCGCTCGTGCATGGTCTCGGTGACGATATAGGTGGTCAGATCCCGCTTTCCGACCTCGCGCGAGAAGAGATGCTCGGGGATCACGCCGAAGGTGGCACCGCCAGCCTCTTGGGCCGCGCGCGCCACCGTGCCCATCAACCCCACATCACCCGCGCCATAGACCAGTCGCCAGCCGCGCTTGGCCAGCATCTCGCCTGTCTTGGTGGCCGCCTCCGCATAGCTTTCCTTCGCGCCAAGACGCGATCCACAGAAGACGCAGACGGAGATTTGGGGCTGGGTCATGGGGTCTCTTTCCTTTTTTCACGGAATATCAGCGTCTTTGAGCGTAAATTGCCCGTAATAACGTGTTGTATGGTCATACGCGCGCCGCTAGGCTCTCGCAAGGGAAGAGCGCGGGGTGCGGGTCCCGAGGAGTTCGCATGCCATGAGTAACATTTCCACGACACGGACCGTTATCGGCGCAGGCGTTGCCGCTGTGGCCGTTCTTCTGGTGCTGCTGGGGACGCAGCGTTCCGTCGTTCCGGTGCAGGAGAGCGGAGCGAGCCCCGAGCCCGCCAAAGAGGTCCGGGCGGCGGATGGGGTGACACAGGCCGCCTCTTCGCAGGATATGCCCGCACCGCAGACCCCCGAAATGTCGGAGGACCCCGATATGGGCCGGTTCGACAATCTCCATGTCGCCTCTGACGGTGCAGTGACGCTGGCCGGTCGGGCCGCCCCCGATGCGAGGGTCGAGATTCTGGTCGATGGCGAGGTCATGGCCGAAGCCCAGAGCGATGCCGATGGAGCCTTTGCCACCCAGTTCGATGTGGTGCCCTCCGGCGAGCCACAATCGGTGGGCCTGCGGATAACGCCGGCAGGACAGGCGCCGGTGGAGAGCCCCGAGAGTCTGCAGATCGCGCCCTTGGAACCGCAGGCGCTTGCGTCAGCGACATCCGATGCCACGATGCCTGCGAACATCGCCCAGCCCGCATCCTCCGTGGCATCCGCTCCGGAGGCGGATATGGCCGCCGCGCCGGTAAGCGCGGTCACCGAGCCGCCGCGCTCCATCGTGACCGACGCGACCAGTGCCCGCGTGCTTGGTCCGGCGCTCGACCATCTGGCAATCGATACGCTCTCCTATGATCCACAGGGCGAGGTGGTGATCGCGGGGCGCGGTCTGGCCGAGGATGCCCAGCTCGTCATCTATCTCGATAACAAACAGGTGGCGCTCTCGACCCCTGCTGCGCGCAACAATGCGGGCTGGCAGCTGAGCCTGCCCGATATCGCGCCCGGCACCTATCGGCTGCGCGTCGATGCGGTGGATGCGGATGGCAAGGTCGTCTCGCGCGCCGAGACCCCCTTCCTGCGCGAGACGCCCGAAAGCCTTGCCAATGCGGTGGCCGATACGGCGGTCGATGGCGAGGGGGCCAAGATCCTGACCGTGCAGCCCGGTAATACGCTCTGGGCCATCGCGCGCGAGACCTATGGTGACGGCTTTCTCTATGTGCGGGTGTTCGACGCCAATCGTGACCAGATCCGCAATCCCGATCTGATCTATCCCGGACAGGTCTTCAATCTTCCGCGCTGATATCGGCAACAAGGCATGCTTGGCATTGCGCATGGCTTTCATTAGGGTCGCGCCTCGCAATCCAGCTGCCTGTAATCCAGCCGCCCGCAATCCAGCCGAAAGACGCCAGATATGCCGCCCGATACCTCCCTGCCTTCCGATGCCGCCAGAGCCGACCGCAAGCGTGGGATGAAGCTGATCCGCTTCATCCTGCCCTATCTCTGGCCCTCGGATGCGGCATGGGTGAAGCGCACTGTGGTCTGGGCGATGCTTTTGCTGGTGGCGGCCAAGGCGGTGACGCTGGGCACGCCCTATCTTTACAAGCTGGCGGTTGATGCGCTGTCCGGCGATGCCCGCGATCCGGCGCTTCTGCTGCCTCTGGGAGCGGTATCGCTGACCGTGGCCTATGGCGTGGCGCGGTTTCTCTCCTCGGGGGTGAACGAGCTGCGCAATGCCATCTTCGCGCCGGTCAGGATGCGCGCGCTGCAGGGGATGGCGATCCAGACCTTCCGCCATATGCATGCGATGTCGCTGCGCTTCCATATCGGGCGGCGCACAGGGGCGCTCTCGCGCATTATCGAGCGCGGGGTGAAGGCCATCGAGTTCGTGCTCTCGTTCCTTTTGTTCAACATCGTGCCGCTGATTATCGAGCTGGTTTTTGTTCTGGTAATCTTCGCGCTGGCCTTCGACTGGCGCTATGCGCTGGTGCTGTTGGTTACGATCGCCGCCTATGTGAGCTTCACGCTGAAAATCACCGAATGGCGGGTGCAGGTGCGCCGCGAGATGAATGCCGCCGATCAGGAGGCCAACCAGAAGGCCATCGACAGCCTGCTGAATTTCGAGACGGTGAAATATTTCAATGCCGACCGTTGGGAAACCGACCGCTATGACGTCTCGATGGATCAGTATGCGAGGGCCGCGATCCGCACTGACCGCTCGCTGGCCTTTCTCAATGCCGGTCAGGCGCTGATCATCTCGGCGGGGCTCTGTGCAGTGATGGTGATGGCGGCGATTGAAACCATGCGCGGCACCCTCAGCGTGGGGGATTTCGTGATGGTGCAGGCCTACATGATCCAGATCACCACACCGCTGAACTTCCTGGGCTCGGTATATCGCAATATCCGGCAGGGCCTGACCGATATGGGCGAGATGCATGATCTTCTGGAACAGCAGCCCGAGGTGCAGGACAAGGCAGGGGCCACCGCCTTGCAGGTGCAGGGCGGGCGGATCTCCTTCCACGATGTGCACTTCCACTATAGCCCCGAACGCCCCATTCTGAAGGGGATTAGCCTTGATATCGCCGCAGGGCAGACTGTGGCGCTGGTCGGGCCGTCGGGGTCTGGAAAATCCACCATCGGGCGGTTGATGTTCCGGTTCTACGATGTGACGGGCGGGGCGATCACCATCGACGGGCAGGATCTGCGCGATGTGACGCAGGGATCGGTCCATGATGCGATCGGGGTCGTTCCGCAGGATACGGTGCTGTTCAACGACACGGTGGGTTACAACATTGCCTATGCGCGCCCGCAGGCCACGCGCGAGGAGGTCATTGCCGCCGCCAAGGCCGCCCGCATCCATGACTTCATCGAGAGCCTGCCCGAAGGCTATGACACGCAGGTGGGCGAGCGCGGGCTCAAACTCTCGGGCGGCGAGAAGCAGCGCGTGGGGATTGCCCGCACCATCCTGAAGAACCCGCCGATCCTGCTTCTGGACGAGGCGACCTCGGCGCTCGACACCCAGACCGAGCGCGATATTCAGGCCTCGCTGGCAGAGGCGGGGCAGGGGCGCACGGTGATCACCATCGCCCACCGCCTGTCGACTATCGTCGATGCGGATCAGATTGTCGTGATGGAGGCGGGACGCATCGTCGAGCAGGGCCGCCACGAGGCGCTTCTGGCGCAGGGCGGGCGCTATGCCCAGATGTGGGCGCGCCAATCGGCGGAAATCGATCACGAAGAGGGGCCGCAGGCCTGAGCGCGTGAGCAGCTGCCCTTGCCGCGACCTCCGGCTTGCGTATAAGTAGTGCCGGACAGATGCGGGCAGCGATGCCCGAGCGGCGGGAATCTTGCATTTCCGCAGACAAAGACGAAGGAGGCCCGCCTGTGAGCGAGACCGACAGCTTTATCGACGAAGTCACCGAAGAGGTGCGTCGCGACCGTCTTTACCGCGTGCTCAAGCGCTGGGGCTGGCTGGGCGTGGTTGCCGTGATCGCCATCGTGGGCGGGGCGGCATGGAACGAGATCCAGACCAGCAAGCATGATGCCGCAGCCGAGAGCTTTGGCGATAGCGTGATGGCCGCCGTGCAGGGCAAGGAGCCGCTGGCGGCGCTCAAGGGGATCGAAGCCGATGGCGCGCGCGCCGGCGTGCTGGATCTGATGGCAGGCTCGCAGGCTATCGATGACGGCAAGCGCGACGCGGCCGTGACCCATTTTCAGGCAGCCGCCGACAATCAGGCATTGCCTGCAAGCCTGCGCGATATGGCGCGGCTCAAGCTGATCCTTGCGCAGGGGGCAGACATGCCCGCTTCCGAGCGCGATGCGATGCTGGCCGATCTGGCCAAGCCCGGCGCGCCCTATTCGGAACTGGCACAGGAACAGCAGGTTCTGGTGCTGGTCGAGGCCGGCAAGACCGACGAGGCGATCAAGCGCGCGCAGGAGATGCTGCAGGAGGCCGGTCTGACCTCTGGCGTGCAACAGCGCCTGACACAGCTGATTACCGCCCTAGGTGGTGAGACGAAGCAGGGGTAAACCCCTCGCGCGGGCAGGTTGCCCGCGCCATTGCGATGTAACATTGACGGCAGGAGTAGCGCGGTGAAGCTTATTCACAAAATGGCGGCCCTTGGCATGATGCTGGCGGTATCCGCCTGCGAAAAGGAAGTGATCCTGCAGGGTGACAGGCTCGATCCGCGGGATGTGCTTTCCGATAGCGCGTCGGGCCCCGCGCCCGTAACCTCGACCGCGCTCAACCTGCCTGCCGTGACCTCCAATGCCGACTGGGCCCAGCGGGCGGGCAATGCTTCGCATCATGCACCCAATGCGGCGATCGGGCAGGGCACCACGCTTCTGTGGCAGGCCGGTATCGGTCAGGGCGATGCGAAACGCTACCGCATCACCGCCGATCCGGTGGTCTCGGGCGGACGGATCTTTACTCTCGACAGCCATACCGATGTAACAGCGACCTCGACCTCCGGCCAGACCCTCTGGCGCGCCAATCTGCTCCCCGCCAACGAGACCGCAGGCTCGGCCTCGGGCGGCGGTCTGGCGGCTGATGGCAATACGCTGTTTGTCACCACGGGCTATGGCGAACTGGTGGCCGTGGATGCGGCCTCGGGCACTATCCGCTGGCGGCAGGATTTCGGCGTCTCCCTTGGCGGCGCACCGACCGTTTCGGGCGGTCTCGTCTATGTCGTGGCGCGTGACGGCTCCGCCTGGGCCATTCGCGAGAGCGACGGCAAGGTCGAATGGCAGATGCAGGGGGGCGCCTCGCCCTCGGCGATGACCGGAGTCTCGGCCCCCGCAGTGGGCGGTAACACGGTCGTCTTCCCGTTCCCCTCGGGCGATCTGATGGCCACGCTGCCCAAAGGTGGCTTCGATATGTGGCAGGCGCGTGTGCCGGGCCGTCGTTTGGGCCGCGCTTTCGGATCGGTCGTCGACCTGACGGGCGATCCGGTCATCGCGGGCGATGTGGTTTATGCCGGCACCTCGGCTGGCCGGTCCGCAGCCTTCGATCTGGCGTCGGGCAAGCAGAAATGGGTCGCCAAGACGGGGGCGAACTCGCCGCTGGTCGTGGCCGGCGGTTCGGTCTTCCTCGTGTCCGACGAGGCCAAGCTCACGCGGCTCGATGCTGCCACGGGCGCCGAGATCTATTCGGTGCCGATGCCCTATTACATCAAGGAAAAAGCCAAGAAGCAGCAGGCGATCTATGTCCATTACGGGCCGGTTCTGGCGGGCAACAAGTTGTTCGTGGCGTCCTCGGACGAGCGTCTGCGGGTTTTCGATCCGGCAACGGGCAAGCTGATCTCGGAAGCGCCGCTTCCGGGGGGCGCGGCCTCGGCGCCGGTGGTGGCGGGCGGCACGCTCTATGTCGTCTCCCGCGACGGCAAGCTTCTGGCCTATCGCTAAGTCAAAAGGAAAGCCGGGCAAATGCCCGGTTTTCTTTTCCCCGCCGCGGTTTTCCTGTATGAGGATTTGACCCGCGCCCGCGTCCCGTGTAGGAGACGCGTTCGAATCTGCGTATCCCGCCCGGGGCTGCGCCGCCCAAGGAGGGCCTTATGAGCTTTACCCTCGCGATCGTCGGTCGCCCCAATGTCGGCAAGTCGACCCTGTTCAACCGTCTGGTCGGCAAGCGTCTGGCGCTTGTCGATGACACACCCGGCGTGACCCGTGACCTGCGCGAGGGCGATGCGCGCCTTGGCGACCTGCGGTTCATCGTGATCGACAGCGCCGGTCTGGAACTGGCCGAGGATGATAGCCTCCAGGGACGTATGCGCCGCCTGACCGAACGCGCCGTCGAGGAGGCCGATATCTGCCTCTTCGTCGTGGATGCGCGTGTAGGGGTGACCCCTGCCGACGAGATCTTTGCCGATATCCTGCGCCGCAAGAATGCTAATGTGATTCTGGCGGCCAACAAGGCCGAAGGCTCGGCGGGTGAGGCCGGTGCGCTTGAGGCATGGAGCCTCGGTCTGGGCGAGCCCATGCAGATTTCCGCAGAACATGGTCTGGGCATGGACGAGCTCTATCACGTCCTGCGTCCGATGGCCGACGAGTTCGCCGCGCGCAACGTGGCCGCGATCCCCGAAACCGATGTGGTGATCGACGAGGAACTCGGTGAGGATGATATTCCCGCCTATATCCCGCCCTCTGCCGCCAAGCCCCTGCAGCTGGCCGTTATCGGCCGTCCGAATGCCGGTAAATCGACGCTGATCAACAAGATCCTCAACGAGGACCGCCTGCTGACCGGCCCCGAGGCGGGCATTACCCGCGATGCGATCTCGGTGAAGACCGACTATATGGGCACGCCCATGCGCATCTGGGACACGGCAGGTATGCGCAAGAAGGCGCGTGTGAACGAGAAGCTCGAGAAGCTCTCGGTTGCCGATGGCCTGCGCGCCGTGCGCTTTGCCGAGGTCGTGGTTGTTCTTCTGGATGTGAATATCCCCTTCGAGACGCAGGATCTGCGCATCGCAGATTTCGCGGAAACCGAAGGCCGTGCTGTTGTGGTCGCCGCGAACAAGTGGGACCTCGAGGATGACAAGCCCGCGAAGCTTCTGGAGCTGCGCGAGGCCTTCGAGCGCCTGCTGCCGCAGCTGAAAGGCGCGCCGCTGGTGACCGTCTCGGCCAAGACCGGCAAAGGGCTCGACCGCCTGCATGCGGCGATCCTGAAGGCGCATGAGGTCTGGAACCGTCGTGTGCCGACCGCCAAGCTGAACAACTGGCTCTCGGCCATGACCGAGGCGCACCCGCCACCCGCTCCGGGCGGTCGCCGTATCAAGCTGCGCTACATGACCCAGGCCAAGACCCGTCCGCCGGGATTTGTGGTAAAGGCAACCCATACCGACAAGATCCCCGAAGCCTATGGCCGGTATCTGGTCAACGGCCTGCGCGAGACCTTTGATATGGGCGGCACGCCGATCCGGATCTATTTCCGCGATCAGGGCAAGGAAAACCCCTATAAGGACAGAAAGAAGTCCATTCCCTCGCGGCTTAAGAAGCACGTGGACGCCAAGAAAAAGGCTACCCACAAAGCCAATGCCGCTGCAAAGCGCGCCAGCAAATCGGAAGACTGATAGCAAACCCCGCGAAAGCGGGGTTTTGTTTATGCCTAACGCAGCGTCAATCATGCTTAATCTATAGTCACGCGTGACGTTGCGTCAATTCTTTACACGAATTTGGCACAACCTGCGCGCGACATATGAGGATCAGAGATACACCCAAGGAAGTAGATTTTCTTTTTGGGGGACCCCATGATCAGACTATTTCTACCTGTCGGCGCCGCACTTCTGGTTGCGCCGAGTTTCGCCCAAGCGGCAACATGCAGTTTCATTTACGGCACGAACACCTCCGCCTATTGCGGGAGCGGTGTCTTTTCGGGTTTCGATCTGAGCGGCTATAGCGACACGTCGGTGCTGGTATCCGCAGCCGCGACGACGGGGGCGATTGACGCGGGCGAGGACGCCATCGTGGTCGTGAATGGCACGGTGGATGGCGGCCTGACGACAGAGGGGTATAGCTACGTCTTCACGCGCGACGGAAGCGAGATTGCGGGCGATACCGCCGTGACAATGGCGCGCGGCATCATGCACAGCTACGGCACGATTTCCGGCGGCATCTACGCATTCGATCTTGGCGGCGGAAATAGCTATGGCGGGGAAGTGTATAGCTATGGCGATGTCTCTGCGGATGTTGCAGTAACCGGTTCCGGCTATGCCGACTTTTACGGTCCGGTAACCGTCTCCGATCATCTCGCCGTAGCAGAGGAGGGAGACAGCCTTTCCGCCGTGTTTACCGATTTCACGGCATCTTCAAACCAGTCGCTCGGTGTTGTCGAGACAGGGGGGTATCTTTCGCTTTACCTCGCAAATATGGGTGGATCGAGCTATTCGGCGCCGCTGCTCACGGGGGGAGGAAACGGTAGTCTTACGATTAGCCGGAGCACGGATGTCTCCGTAACCTCGGGAGATGTCATCGACACCAATAGTTACGCAACTCTGACGCTTTATAACTCCGGTGTGAGTGCCACCAATGGCGGGATCGTCGACACGGATGGCACAGCCTATGTCTATGGCTATGATTCAAGCATGGAGAGTTCCGGCGATGCGGTCGTCGGTAATGCGGTCGCTGTGCGTGGCGACAATCTGGATATTTCCAGCGCCAATGGCACAGCGATTAAGGCGACATCTACCAGCACCGGCGCGGTCACGGTTGATGACAGTTACTATAATTCCGCAGGTTTCTCGGGAAGTATCACTGGTCAGGTTGCGATTTCGGGCGGGGCCTCCGGCATGGACAGCCTCAACTTCACGAGCGATGTGTCTATTACTGGCCTGTCCGGCACGGCTGTCGAACTGTTCGGTGGTGATGATGAGGTGACGATTGGGGCGGGCGCGACGCTTGTCGGGGATTTTTACCTCGGTGACGGGGCCGATACGCTAACGATCACCGGCACCAGTGCGACAGGGTGGCTCGATAGCATCTTCTACGGTGGCGATAGCGCCGATGATACCGATACACTCTGGTTCGAAGGCTATGCCGATGACGCCTTCACTTCGACATTCGATACCGTGAGCCTCATCATGACCTATGTCTTCGAGGACGGGTTCTCGATCATGTTCTCGGGTTTCGAGAGTATCTTGTTCGGCGTTACGACCACCGAGACCGCGGCGGGCGACAGCTATGCCATGGACCCGCTGACAGGCGCGACGACCAACCTCTCGGCCGTGCCGGTTCCTGCCGCGATGTGGCTCTTCGGCTCGGCTCTGGCGCTTCTGGGGCTTGCGCGACGCCGGCGCAGTGGTCCCGCGATGGCCGCCGCCTGACGCAGACATGGAAGGGGCTGCCTCGCGTCGGGTCGCGGCCCCCTCTACCGCCCGACCGCTTGGGCTTTGGGCAGCAGGTCGCGCCAAGCCACCGCGGCGAGTGCCAGCGCGAAGATCGATGCCGGCAGCATGACCACGCCATCGCCCCAGTTTGCCGCGATCACACCAATCAAGGCCCAGATTACGGCGACCGCGAATGTGCGCGGAGGGCGGGCAAGCAGCACGATGGCAAGGCTGATTGCGGCAATAACGCAAAGCATCAGCAGCGTCACCGTAATCTCGGAGCCGATATTATAGCCGATCAGCACAACGCCGGTGCCCACGGCGGAGGCGGCGGTGAGCCAGCCCGTATAGAGACCGATGGGTCCAGCACAGAGGGCGGGTTGGCCGGCATCGCGTGCGCGCATCATCGCCCAGAGCGCGAGCGCCCACATAAGCCAGATCTGCAGAGTTGCCAGCCACGGCATGGATGTCGCAACGACCAGCCAGCTGGCACCTAATCCGGTGGAGAGCAGGAGCGGAAGCCGCGTGCGGTCCCACCCCGCATCATCGTTATGGCGCAAAAGCCCCCAAAGGGCATGGGCCACGAGCCAGAGATAGATCAGCGACCAGATGGAGAAAGCCCATCCGGCGGGCTGGATCGCGGGAGCGTCGACCGGATTGGGGAATTGTGTCGGGTCATACCCTTTGAACGAGGGCGACCAGATCGGAGAGACGACAAAGGCCACAACCGCCACGAGAACCAGAACGGCTTTCAGACGGAATGACGGCGGGGAGGAGGGGCGGACCATGTGCGGTTGTCCTAAACGGCTTCTAACAGGGCTTAACGCGCCCGATCCGCGACGGGTTCCCGCTCCTCAGACGAAACCGAGATGATCGAGCGCCGCGCGGGCGTCTGGGCGGCTTTCGGAAGCGGCCTCGTTCAGCGCATGCACCAGTTTCGTCAGCTTGCGGTCCTGCCGCAGCTGCCAGATGAATTCGGCCACCGCCTGATTGTCGAGCGCGCAAATCTTGCGCGCGGTGGCTTGGATGTCGAGAAACGTCCGGTCCATCAGGGCACTCCCTTGGCTTTGCCTGGCCCCGAGATTAACACAAAATGCAGAACGCTCCCATGATCCATGTCATGGGAGCGCAGAGATTTCATATAACTGTCATGCGGATGTCGTGACGCTTAAACGAGACGCCCGTCGACAAGCATCGTTTTGCCACCCAGATAGGGATGCAAGACCTCGGGGAGAACCACCGAGCCATCCTCGCGCTGGCCGTTTTCCAGCACGGCAATCAGGCACCGGCCCACCGCCAGACCCGATCCGTTCAGCGTGGCCATGAATTCCGGCTTGCCGCCATCTGCGGGCTTGAAGCGGCCATTCATCCGGCGGGCCTGGAACTGGCCGCAGGTGGAAACAGAGGAGATCTCTCGATAGGTGTCCTGACCGGGCAGCCAGACCTCGAGGTCATAGGTCTTCTGCGCACCAAAGCCGATATCGCCGGTGCACAGGATGATGCGGCGGTAGGGCAGGTTCAGCCCTTCGAGCACGGCCTCGGCACATTTCACCATACGCTCGTGTTCTTCGATGGCTTTTTCGGGATGGCATATGGTCACCATCTCGACCTTCTCGAACTGGTGCTGGCGCAGCATGCCCGAGGTGTCCTTACCAGCCGAGCCTGCCTCGGAACGGAAGCAGTTGGTATGGGCCACATAGCGGCGCGGCAGGGTGGATTCGTCCCAGACCTCACCGCTGGCGAAATTGGTCAGCGTGACCTCGGCGGTGGGGATCAGCCACCAGCCATTGGTCGTCTGGTAGCTGTCTTCCGAGAATTTCGGTAGCTGGCCGGTGCCCAGCATCGCCTCATCACGCACCAGAACGGGGGTGATGTTTTCGACAAGATCATGGCTGTCGACATGCAGGTCGAGCATATATTGCGCCAAGGCGCGGTGCACACGGGCCACACCGCCACGCAGCGCCACAAAGCGCGAGCCGGAGAGTTTGGCCGCGGTTTCAAAGTCCATATTGGTGCCAACGCCCGCCAGCTCGAAATGCTCTTTCGGCTTGAAGCTGAAGCTCGGAACCTCGCCCCACTTATGGATCTCGACGTTATCATCCTCATCCGCGCCTTCAGGCACCTCGTCAAGCACGAGATTGGGGATGGTCAGCAGCAGATCGCGCAGCTCGGCATCTTTTGCACCGGCTTCGGTCTGCATGGCGGCCACTTCGGCCTTTTTCTCGGCCACAAGCCCGCGCAGACGCTCGAATTCTGCGTCATCACCAGCGGCTTTGGCGGCGCCGACCTTCTTGGAGGCGGCGTTCTGCTCGGCTTTGGCTTCCTCGGCGGTCTGGATTGCACGGCGGCGGGCTTCATCGATCGAGAGGATCGTGGCCGACATCGGCTCCAGCCCGCGGCGTGCCAGAGCGGCATCGAAGGTTTCGGGGTTTTCACGGATCGCGCGAATATCGTGCATGACGGTCCTCTAAATCGCTGTGATTGCGTCACAGGCTTTATCCCTATTTGGTCATAGGGAAAAGATCACGATCGTGCTCAATGCAGGTGCGTGACCGGAAAACACGCCCCGTCAGACGCAGAACAACTCGTACATGGTGGTCAGAAGACGTTTTACCCGTTCGTCGCGGATCGAATAATAGACGGTCTTGCCATCGCGGCGGGTCGAGACCAGCCCGTCCTGACGCAGACGCGCCAGTTGCTGGCTAACGGCGGCCTGACGGGCATTCAATAGCACCTCCAAGTCGCTGACCGAGCGTTCGCCTGCGGTCAGGTGGCACAGGATCATCAGGCGCCCCTCATGGGACAGCGCCTTGAGAAGACATGCAGCCTCGCGCGCGCGATGGGTCATCTCCTCGGGCGACAGTGTTGTCACTTCATCATTTTGCGCCACATCCGAGGCCGGAACCATTGTAGCGATCCTTTCGTGTTTGGTGGCTGGCATCCTGCCAGATCGGGCCGCTGCACAAATACATGGCCGGAAGAAGATTCATCAGATAATATGTTTTAATATAATGTTTATTTCGTTTGATCGCAAATAAAGCCTTAGCGCTCAAGGATAAGCTTATCACGATTGAACTCGATGCGCGCGAATTTGCTCAAATAGGTCATTCCGAGCAATGATCCGTCCATTTCGCCCCCATTAATGCTGGCTGGGACGTCGGTGTCATGGATCGGCCCCACTTCGATGCTGTCGAGCCGGACGGAAGCGGTTCGAATCACTCCATTGGCAGTGCTGGCACGGCCGATGAAGGCAAGCCGGTCGGGGTCGATGCCGACCTTGCGGGCATCCGCGAGCGACAGCACGATATTGGTGGCCCCCGTATCCACGACGAAGCGCACCGGCGTGCCGTTGATTTTGGCGACGAGGTAGAAATGGCCGTCAGCGGATTTGGGGACCTCGATCCGGTTCTCGCCCACGATCTCCTGTGCGGGAAGTACCGTTTTGCGGATGTCGCTCCACAGTCCCATCGCGGCAAGAAGCCCCAGCAGGAGCAGGGCCCAGACCGCCAGTTGCTGGAGCCTGCGCGAGAGGTTGCGGCGGAAATCGAACATGACATAGCCGCCAACCACCGTCAGCAGAAGGATCAGATAGACAAATTGACCGATATCGTCGCCTGTCATCGTATGTCCGCTATCCAGAAATCGGAAACAATGCGCTAGAGCACGCCGGTGACGCCTGCACGGTGCAGGCCGTCGAGGATGAACTGGATGGCAAGCGCGGCAAGCAGCATGCCCAGAAGCCGCGTGACCACCATCACGCCCGTCCGGCCAAGAAGCCGCTCCACCGGCGCGGCGATGGCGAAAAGCGCCATTACACAGGCCAGCACGGCCAGCATCACGCCCAGAATGGCGAGGATGTGCAACGTGCTACCATCGCCTTGCCCCATCAGCAGGATCATCGACGCCATAGCGCCGGGTCCGGCGATTAGCGGTGTGGCAAGCGGGAAGACCGAGGGGTCATCATGATCGGGGTCCTGCACATGCTCCTCGCCCTGTCCCTCGCGGCGTTTGGTGCGGCGTTCAAACAGCATGTCGAGCGCGGTCAGGAACAGCAAGACACCGCCCGCAATGCGAAAAGCGGGCATGGAAATGCCGATTCCATCGAGAATATTCCGTCCGAACAGGCCGAATAGGGTCAGCAACCCCGCGCCGATGGTTACGGCCCGAAACCCGATGCTCCGGCGCTTGGCCGCGGGCACGCCGCTGGTCAATGCGATGAAGACGGGCGCCAGACCGATCGGGTCGATCACGACGAAAAGCGTCACGAAAGCGGTAAGATAGTCGGTGGCTGGCATCTGATCCCCGAAAATTCAACTTACACTGTTTGTGCCATAGCCGGTCTTTTGGGGCCAGTGTCGATTCCGTCGGAGCGAAAAATGGTTGCCTAGATATTGGGCGAATCCGGAGCTGTTGCTTAAAATTCATGTCAACTGGCACGATTGGGGGTTTGATTGCGGGGCCCGAGGCCATAAACGTTGTCTCCGATTTGGTCTGAGCCGCAAAGCCTTGTGTGCTCCGGCCGCGCGTGTGGAGTAGACTATGCTGAACAATATCGGCCTTCCGGGCCTTCTTCTGATCGCTGTTGTGGTTCTCGTCCTGTTCGGACGCGGCAAGATCTCGTCGCTGATGGGCGAAGTCGGCAAGGGGATCACGGCCTTCAAGAAAGGCGTGAAGGACAGCTCGAACGAGATCGAGGATGCCAGCAACGAGCCCTCGAAAACTGACGCTCGTGACGTGACCCCCGAGGACAAGAAAGACAAGGTCTGAGCTGCGAGCCAGCGGCTGGAGGCCCTGAATGTTTGATATCGGTTGGAGCGAACTTCTGGTCATCGGCGTGGTCGCATTGATCGTCGTCGGGCCGAAGGATTTGCCTGTAATGTTTCGGACCCTTGGCCGTTTGACGGGTAAGGCCAAAGCCATGGCGCGCGAATTTTCGCGGGCGATGGAGGATGCGGCCGATCAGGCCGGCATCGCCGAGACAACAAAAGAGCTCAAGGGGATGACCTCGAAAAAGGCGCTTGGCCTTGATGCTCTGGAACGTGCCACGGACAAGTTCGAAAAGTGGCAGCCTTCGATGCCCAAAAAGGCCGAGAAGGTCGAAAAGACCAGCGCCCCTGTTGCCCAGCCCGATCCCAATCTCGAGAGCCCCGATCCCGCAAGCACGGCAAGTGATGTCGCGCCCCACGAGATCGAGGACGAGCCGGATCTGCCGGTCACCGTCTCCGAGGCCGAGGCTCCGGAGCCCGTCACCAGGGCGGCAAGCGCTGACGAGAAAAGAAAAGAGACGCCATGAGCGCCGAGGATGATATTGAAGATAGCGCCGCGCCGCTGATCGAGCATCTTGCCGAGCTGCGCACCCGTATCCTGTATTCACTGGCCGCTTTCATCGTTGCGATGGTGGCCTGCTACACGGTCTGGAACCCGATTTTCAACTTCCTGACCCACCCGATCTGCGGCGCGCTTGCCGATCGCGGGCAGGAATGCGGGCTGTATCTCATCAAGCTGCAGGAAGGTTTCTTTGTTGCGGTGACGATCTCCTTCATGGGCGGTTTCGCACTGTCTTTCCCGGTGATCGCCTATCAGATGTGGCGGTTTGTTGCGCCTGGCCTCTACAAGACCGAAAAGAACGCCTTTTTGCCCTTCCTGATCGCTTCGCCGGTGATGTTCTTCCTCGGTGCGGCCTTTGCCTATTACGTCATTCTTCCGCTGGCCTTCCAGTTCTTCCTGGGGTTCCAGCAGGGCAACTTCACGCCGGAGGGCAAGGCGGCCAATGACATGGCGGCTATCGGTTTCCAGGGTTCGGTGCAGGAATATCTCTCGCTGACCGTGAAATTCGTCATGGCCTTCGGAATCTGTTTCCAGCTGCCTGTGCTTTTGTCGCTGATGGGAAAGGCGGGGCTGGTTTCGGCTGCAGGGCTTGCCAGTGTGCGCAAATATGCGGTGGTCGCGATCCTGATCGTTGCTGCCATTGCCACACCGCCGGATGTGATCTCGCAGGTGATCCTTTTCGTGGTAGTCTATGGGCTCTATGAGGTGTCGATCTTCCTAGTGCGGCGGATCGAACGGAACCGCGAAGCGCGGATGCGGGCCGATGGCACATGGGTCGATGAAGACGAGGAAGACGATGGGGACGACGAGACCAGATCGTCCTGACCGTCCGGCACGATGAATGACAAGGCCCCGGAGATGCTCTGCATGTCCGGGGTCGATTTCGAAGGAGGAGCCCGATGCATCGCCAAGATCTGAAACACGAGCTGGCACGGCGCAATCTGACCAATCAGGATCTGGGGACGGCCACGGGGCTGCGCGAGGATGTTCTTGTGCAGTTTCTTGATGGTCAGCGGCCACTCGGCGACGCGGAGGAGGGCCGGATTCTCGACTATCTTGCCACTGTCTCGCCCCGCGTCAGTCGCGCTGACGCACTGGGGCGGATCGCCGATGCGCTGGAGCGGATGTCGCCCGCGCCGATGCCCGCGCCCGATTTTACCGCGGCCACCGCTTTTGCATGGCGCACGGCGCCGGACCGGCTGGATCCGGTGGCCCAGGTGAATGGCGTGGCCTTCGAGCTGTTGCAGGGGATCGAACGCTCGCGCGACACGCTTCTGGCCAATACGCTGCAATTTGCCCGCGGTGGGGCCGCCAATAACGCGCTGCTCTGGGGCGCGCGGGGGATGGGGAAATCCTCGCTCGTGAAGGCGGCGCATGCGCAGGCTGTGGCGCAGGGACTGCCGCTGAAGCTGGTGGAACTGTCGCGCGATGATCTGCCATCGGTCGGGCGGCTGCTGGCGCATCTCCGCGCGGCGCCGGATGTCCGCTTCATCCTGTTCTGCGATGATCTGTCCTTCGATCACGATGACCGCCATTACAAATCGCTGAAAGCCATTCTCGATGGCGGGATCGAAGGGCGGCCTGCCAATGTCATCCTCTACGCCACATCGAACCGTCGCCATCTGATGCCGCGCGATATGATCGAGAACGAGCGCTCGACAGCGATCAATCCGGGTGAGGCGGTGGAGGAAAAGGTTTCGCTTTCTGACCGGTTCGGCCTCTGGCTGGGCTTCCATCCCTGTTCGCAGGATGATTATCTCAAGATGATCCGTGCTTATTGCGATACCTACGGGATCGAGATTTCCGACGAGATGCTCCGTGCCGAAGCGATCGAATGGCAGGCCACGCGCGGGTCGCGCTCGGGGCGCGTGGCATGGCAGTTCGTCACCGATCTTGCCGGTCGTCAGGGTCTAGCGATCTGAGGATTACGCGGGGTCCGGTCCTTGCGGCCCCGCGGAAGCCGATATGCCGATGTCTACTCGACCCGCTCCATCATGCGCGCAACGCCCACACAGCATAAAAGCGCGAGCGCAAGGGCGGGCGCCGGCACCCCGAGCGAGACTGCCAGACAAAGCGTGACCCCTGCTGCAGTAATGACAGCGACGAGGAGTAAGAGAAAGGTCGGCAACGGCATGATAATCTCCTTACTTTCCTATTATGGGGCGGCGAAGAATTAAGAAAAGATCTTCCCTCTTCCGGAAACCGTGAAAACCATCACATCCTTGCGACATCTGCCTGTTGATTATGCAGGCCTGTGAAAGCGCGGGCAGTTTGGCGGTTGCGATACGTCCGGCCCTGTCAGAGCCGAAGACTCAAAGTAGGCCCTACCGCGAGTCTAATGTTCTCCGCCGCGATCGGTGATCTCATGTGTCCAGACGCCCGATCCATCCGGATCGCGCGCCGGTCGGAGGGCGGGCGGTTTGCGGATGATACGGGCGATATCCGCACAGGCCAGCGCAAGTGCCGAAGCCGAGGGGGCTGCGACATAGAGCGTGGTGAGATGCGGAGCAAAACCCATCTTGAACTGGCGTAGCCCCGCCGCGCCATGACCCCTCTCGGCGCGCCGCCAGATCATGGCGGCGGGTCCCTCGATCTGGTCGGGACGGGGAGGAAGAGCCGCAAGCGAGAGCCGTGGACAACCCATCTCACGGGCGGCCGCGATGGCGGTGACGATGAGCTGGTGCATCGTGCCGTCGGGGGCGTCATCACTGGTGCGCATCAGATCCAGCGCCCATTCATGATCATTGGCATGGAAACTGGCAAATCCTACGAGCCGTCCATCGAACCATGCCAGAACAACCTCGTGTTCGCTGACATAATCGGGGGTGAAACGGCCCATGGAAAAGCCTCTCTCGCCGCCGCGTGCGGTGGTCCATTCGGTGGCGACCTCGGACATCTGCGCCATCGGCATCTGAGTCATGCAATGCTCGCAGGTAAGGCCCGCCTTGGCTGCCTTGCGCAGCTTGCGCCGCAGTCCCGACATGGCGGGGGCGTCAAGCGTGAACCGGTCGGGCCGGAGCCAGCATTCCTGTGCCACCGGCACCACCGACCAGCCAAGCCTGCGCGCCTCGAGTGCGGTGCGTGCATGGACCTTGTAGAGGCAGGCCAGACGGCCCTGCGCGCGTGCCTCGATCCGCAGCGCGCGAAGCATCTCGCGCAGGTCCGTCTCTCCCACCGGGTCGCGCATTCCCACAAGCGCCTGCTGCGTCTGTCCGACCATCCAGCCCGAGCGCATATTCTCGCCCAGTAGCACGAAATGCTCACCCTGGCGCAAGATACCGAATTCGGCATGGGGGCTCAGGCGGGCGAGCTCCGCGATTCGGGGAGTATATTCAGGCGCGGCAGGCACGAGACGGCCACGCGGCGGAATGTGCCGCACAGGCGCCCCCAGTGCCAGTACCGCCAGCGCCAGCGCGGCAGGCGCGCCGTAATAGACGGCCCGCCATGCAACGATCGCGGCCAGAAGCGGAGCCTGTTCGGCGCCCGGCAGAAGCATGAGCAGCGTGACCTCGAACGGCCCGACGCCGCCCGGTGTGCCGGAAATGAACCCTGCACCCAGCGCCAGCAGGAAGGCCGGATAGAGCGCGATCAGCGGGTGGACGGTATCGGGAGGCATCAGCACCCAAAGCGCCAGCGCAGCGAAGGCGGTATCGGCGATGGTAAGCCACAGGATGCGTCCCATGACCGGCAAGCTCGGCAGGCGTGGCTGCCATTTGCCGATTTTGACCACCGGATTCCATAGAGCGAGGGCCGCGACCGCGCCGCCCAAGAGAAGTCCCAAAAGGGCGAAACCCTGAAGTGCGAAGATCGGCAGGCCCGGCAGCTGCACGGGGGTGACGATCACCACCATCGCCGTGACGACGGCCCACCCCGCCAGAAAGGTAGCGGCCACCATGGCGGTCAGTTTGGAGGCCTCGATCATCGAGAAACCGGGTAACATGCGCCAGCGCACGAGCGCGCCCGAAATCAGGCCGAAGCCTACGGTCTGCGAGATGGCGATGGACACCCAGCCTGCGCGTTTGCTCTGGCCCTCGTTCTGCCCCGTATCCATGATCTTGTGGATCAGGGCATCGTAATTGGCCAGGGCGGCGAACGAGGCCAGCGTCGCCAGTGCGGCGCCCAGCCATTGCCATGCCGAAACCTGCCCGAGAGAGGCGAGAATCGCGGCATAATCGAGCCCCGTGACACGGTCGCGCAGGATCCACGCAAAGCAGGCCAGCATGACGATAGCCGCAATCTGGCGCCGGATCGCCTTGCCCCATGCCAACGACTGGGTTCTGGGCGCGATCTGTTGCGGGTCATCGGCAAGGTGCTCCGCCCCTTCGTAATCCAGAAGGCGCGCCGTTTCGGCTATGATCTCGGCTTTCGGGGGGCTCTGTGCAGGCAGAACCGCCTCGCGCGCCGTGGTCGCGGGCCGCTCCGGCCAGGCCTTTGCTCGGGCTGCATCGTCTCCGGTAACCTTGCCGTAATGCCGCATCACATTCTCCGTCCATGTCTTGCCGGCAAGATTAGGCACAATGCCCTTACACGAGCTTAATAATCCTGAGCAGAGCATTCGACAGGCAGGCGGAGGTTGTGCCGGTTTGCCGTGCGACAGACCGCAAACCCTGCGAAATGCCTTGTCGGGAACCTTTGGACTGCGTTGCAGGCTTGCGGGGAAAGAGGGCTTGGCCTATAGGGGCGGGAAAGGGCATGATTGGCCCGACTGTCCGATCGGCGCGCATGGGGCGTGCCCGGGTCATCATCCGAGTGGAGAGCACATGGCACCCCGGCGCAAGAAGATTTACGAAGGTAAAGCGAAGATCCTGTTCGAAGGCCCGGAGCCGGGTACCTTGGTGCAGTATTTCAAGGACGATGCCACGGCATTCAACGCGCAGAAGAAGGACGTGATCGACGGTAAGGGCGTGCTCAACAACCGCCTGTCCGAATTCTTCATGAACGGTCTGACCAATGTCGGTATCCCGAACCACTTCATTCGCCGTCTGAACATGCGCGAGCAGCTGATCCGTCAGGTCGAGGTTGTGCCGCTTGAAGTCATCGTGCGCAACTTCGCCGCAGGCTCCATCGCGAAGCGTCTGGGTCTGGAAGAGGGCACGCCGCTGCCGCGTCCGATCGTGGAATACAGCTACAAGAACGACGCGCTCGGCGATCCGCTGGTTCCGGAAGAATACATCGTGGCCTTCGGCTGGGCGAGTCAGCAGGATCTCGACGACATCGTGGCGCTGGCGCTGCGCGTGAACGACTTCCTGTCGGGCATTTTCTTTGGCGTGGGCATCAAGCTGGTCGACTTCAAGATCGAGATCGGCCGCATCTGGGAAGGCGATTTCATGCGCCTTATCGTGGCTGACGAGATCAGCCCCGACAGCTGCCGCCTTTGGGATGTGAAAACCGGCCAGAAGCTCGACAAGGACGTGTTCCGCCGCGATCTGGGCAGCCTGACAGACGCCTATAGCGAAGTGGCCAAACGTCTTGGCGTGCTGCCCGAGCAGGGCAATGGCGCAGCGCCGACGCTGATCAATTGACCAAACCGCGGTCTTGTCCTTGTGGGCGGGACCGACACAAATTGAACAGGGACCGGCAGGCCCGGTCCCGACAGACCAAAAGGCAGCGCGCTGCCCTCAAGACTTGCAGAGGATGACACCGATGAAAGCCCGCGTTCACGTGATGCTCAAGGATGGGGTTCTGGACCCGCAAGGTGAAGCTGTTCGCCACGCGCTTGGCGCGCTCGGTTTTGCGGGCGTCGAAGGCGTCCGTCAGGGCAAGGTGATCGAGCTTGATCTGAACGCCGCCGACAAGGCCGCTGCCGAAGCCGAAGTGCAGGCCATGTGCGAGAAGCTTCTGGCCAATACCGTGATCGAGCAATACACGGTCGAAATCGTCTGAGACGAGATCGGGGAGAGCGCAGCGCTCTCCTCCGCAATGTTTAGCGCAGCTGGAAGACAGGAGCCCCGCCATGAAGGCAGCCGTCATCACCTTTCCCGGGTCGAATTGCGACCGTGATCTGATCGTCGGTTTCGAGAAAGCCGGTGCCGAGGTCATTCGTGTCTGGCACAAAGAAACCGAATTGCCGGCAGGGGTGGACGTCGTGGGCGTCCCCGGCGGGTTCTCCTATGGCGATTATCTGCGCTGTGGCGCGATCGCCGCTCAATCGCCGATCGGGCGTGCGCTGGTGGAGTATGCGGGCAAGGGCGGCTATGTCATCGGCATCTGCAACGGTTTCCAGGTCTTGACCGAGATGCGCCTTCTGCCGGGTGCTTTGATGCGCAATGGCGGGCTGAAATACATCTCGAAGCCGGTGCCGCTGGTGGTCTCCACCCAGGAGAGCGCCTTTACGGCGGGCTATTCCAAAGGTCAGGAGATCCTGATTCCGATCGCCCACCATGACGGCAATTACCAGATCGACGCCGAAGGGCTGAAGGCGCTGCAGGGCGAGGACCGTGTGGCCTTCCGCTATGGCGCCAACCCCAATGGTTCGGTTGATGATATTGCCGGTGTGCTGTCCGAAAACCGCCGCGTGCTGGGCATGATGCCCCACCCCGAGCGGGCGGTGGATGCCAATCATGGTGGCACCGACGGGGCGGCGCTTTTCCGCTCCCTGCTGGACGGTCTCGTCACCGCGTGAAGCTTTGACACTTGTTGCGCCTTGGGCCATCGCCTAAATTTGGCCCATGGCGAGCACCTTGACCCTCGAGACAAGACCTGCGCCCCGCGATCGGACACGACGCGGGCGTATTCTTGTGCGCTTGGCAGTTCTGGGCATTCTGTGCCTTGCTGCCGGGGCCATGTGGTTCACCAATGCGTGGCTTACCCAGCGTTTTACCGAGACGACCCGCGTGCGCACAGAGCTGCGCCTGGCGCTCTATTCAGGGAACCTGATCTCGGAATTGCAGCGTATGTCGATCGTGCCGCTGCTGCTGGCGCGCGATCCGGCGCTGACGCGCTCGCTCTCGAGCGGCGATTTCTCGGAGACCTCGGCGGCCCTGATCTCCGCTCGCGATGACGTCTCGGCCGCCTCGGTGCGGCTTCTGGATCTGTCGGGGCGGGTGGTCGCGGCCACCAACCGCAACCTGATCGGCACGAGCTATGCCTCGGCGCCCTTCTTCGTGGAGGCGCAACGCTCGCGCGATACGGTCTTCACCACCGATTCCATGGAGAGCACCGGCACCGAGTTCAACTATTCGCGGCTCCTTACTGCCAATGGCACCCCCTTGGGCGTGATCGTGGTCGAGGCTGATCTCGCGAAATTCGAGCGGGCCTGGGCCGGGATTTCGGATGCGGTGGCCGTCACCAATAATGATAACAAGATTATCCTGACGACCGAACCCCGTTGGCGCGGATTGACGATGGCCGAGGCGCTGGAGGCGCGGGATGCGCCCACCGCCATCCAGCGCGCGCTGCAGGCCACCGCCGATTTTGCCAATGAACCGCCAGATGCCTATCTGGGCGGTGCGGGGGTGATGCAGACCGATACCCGCATCCCGTTCCGCGGCTGGAAGATGATCGCTTTCACCTCTTATGATTCGGTCCGCGAGCGGGTGAATGCTGTGCTGGCGCTCGAGATCATGGGCTTTGCCATTTTCCTCGCGCTGGCTTTTTACTGGCTCTCGCGCAGGGCGCGGATGCAGTCTCTGGCGCTGCGACAGGAATCGAAGGAACTGCGCGCGCTCAATGCTCGCCTGACCCGCGAGATCGCCGAACGCGAGAAGGCGCAGAAGGAACTCGCCGTGGCCGAGCAGACGCTGGCACAGAGTTCCAAACTGGCGGCTCTGGGCGAGATGTCGGCCTCGGTCAGTCACGAGTTGAACCAGCCGCTGGCCGCGATGAAGACCTATCTGGCGGGCGCGCGGCTCCTGCTGCAGCGCAAGCGTGGCGAGGAGGCGATGACCAGCTTCCAGCGGATCGACGATCTGATCGACCGGATGGGCGCGATCACCCGCCAGCTGAAATCCTATGCCCGCAAGGGCGGGACGGCCTTCGAGCCGGTGGATCTGCGCGACGCGGTCTCGTCGGCGCTTTCGATGATGGAGCCGCAGCTGAAATCGCGCACGGTGCAGATTACGCGCACGTTACCGCGCAATGCAGTCATGGTCACCGCCGACCGGATCCGGCTGGAGCAGGTGATCATCAACCTCCTGCGCAACGCATTGGATGCCACGAAGTCAACTCCCGAACCGCAGATCGAGATCCTGCTCTCCGACGGGGCGCAGGCGGTTCTCACGGTGCGTGATAACGGGCCGGGGATCGCGGATCTCGAGAAACTCTTCGAGCCTTTCTGGACGACGAAGAAGCCCGGAGAGGGAACCGGATTGGGGCTGGCGATTTCGTCTTCGATCGCCAGCGACCTTGGCGGCCGTCTAACGGCTCGGAATGCCGAAGCGGGGGGCGCCGTATTCGAATTGCGCCTGCCTTTGCTTTCGGATGAAACAATAACAGATGAAGAGCGTGCTTGACCTGAACGCGCCACGGAGAACGATATGTCACGAATGATGAAGATTGCGATTGTCGATGATGAAGAAGACATGCGCCAATCCGTCAGCCAATGGCTCGCGCTGTCCGGCTTTGACACGGTCACCTATGACTGCGCCGAGGCCGCGCTGAAGGAAATCGGGGCAGATTGGCCCGGTGTGGTGATCTCCGATATCCGGATGCCGGGAATGGACGGCATGGAATTCCTCAAGCGTCTGATGGGCGTGGATAGCGGTCTGCCGGTGATCATGATTACCGGCCACGGCGATGTGCCGATGGCCGTGGAGGCGATGCGCTTGGGCGCGATGGACTTCCTCGAGAAACCCTTCGATCCGGACCGGATGAACGAACTGGCCAAGCGCGCGACCCAAGCACGCCGCCAGACGCTCGAGAACCGTGCGATCCGCAAGGATCTGGCCAATGGCGAGCAGATGATCGGCAAGCTGATCGGCACGTCCGAGCCGATGGAGCGTCTGCGCGAGGATATTCTGGATCTGAGCCAGGCCGATGGCCATGTGCTGATCGATGGCGAGACGGGCACCGGCAAGACGCTGGTGGCGCATGCGCTCCATGCCACGGGCTCGCGCGCGGGCAAGGCGATGGTGACGGTCTCCTGCGCGGCCTATTCCGAAGAAGATCTTGCGTCGATGCTATTCGGCCCCGTCGAAAGCGGCCTGCCGCTGGTGGAGAAGGCCCGTGGTGGCACGCTCTGCCTCGAGGATATCGAGGCGCTGTCACAATCACTGCAAGCGCGCCTTCTGACCTTCATCTCCGATCAGGGGGTGCCTGCCGAGACACGGATCGTGGCGATCTGTAACCAGCATGGCGAGGGGATGACGCTTGAGGATGTGCTGCGTCCCGATCTCTATTTCCGTCTGGCCGCGCTGAAGATCACGTTGCCGCCGCTGCGCAACCGTGGCGAGGATGTGCTGACCATCTTCGCGCGTCTGGCCGAGCAGTTTGCCGATGAATATGGCTGCGACACGCCCGAGCTGACGGCACAGGAAGCTGCCCAGCTTCTGCAGGCGCCGTGGCCGGGCAATGTGCGCCAGCTGATCAATGTGGCCGAGCGTGCCGTGCTGCAGTCTCGTAGGGGGTCGGGCTCGATCGCCTCGCTTCTGATGACCGATGACAATGACAGCTCGATTCCGGCCATCACCACCGAGGGCAAGCCGCTCAAGGAATATGTCGAGAATTTCGAGAAGATGCTCATCGATAATACGATGCGCCGCCATAAGGGCTCGATTGCCAGCGTGATGGACGAGCTGTGCCTACCGCGCCGGACGCTGAACGAGAAGATGGCCAAATACGGGTTGGCCCGTCAGGACTACCTCTGACCCCGTTCGGGCAAGGACTTTTCGACTGGCAAAAAGGCGGGGGCTACCCCGCCTTTTTTAATATCGGGTGGTTGCAGGCGGGGGACCCGAATGATGCACGCACCGGATAGGAAAGAGGCCGGGACTGAGCCCGGCCTCCGTAAGTTAATTTCCTGCGTTCCACCAGCCGCGACGCTTGGGAGCGGTGGGCGCGTCGGGCTGATCTTCCGCCATTGCCGGTTCGGGTGCAGGCTCCGGCGTGGTCTCGGCTTGCGCGACCGGCGCGGCAGGCGCGGCGATCTCGGCCAGCCCCTCATCCGCTGAAGCCTCGGCAACGGGCTCGGCGGCAGGTTGCTCGGCGGGCGCGGGCGCGGCCTCTGCGACGGGCGCCTCTTCTGCCTGAACAGGCGCGTTCTCCACCGTATTCGCCGATGCCTCTGATGCGGCCTCGGTCTCGTCTTTGCGCGAGCGGCTCCGGCTCCGCGAGCGAGTGCGCTTCGGCTTGGGTGAATCTTCCGGTGCAGTCTCTTCAGCCGGTTGCTCCGCTGCCTCTTCCGCCTTTTGAGGCTCGGCATCCGCTTCGGCATCGGTGTCCGCATCCGATTTCGAGCGGCGGCGCGAGCGGGAACGCGAACGTTTCGGTTTGGAGGCCTCTTCGGTGTCTACCGTCTCGTCTTCCGCGCTCTCTTCGGAGAGGTCGTCCGCATCCTCGGCGCTCTCGTCATCCGACTCACCCTCGATACCGTTCTGCTCACCGTTGGACTTCCGGCGGCGACGACGGCGGCGTTTCTTTTTCTTCGGGCCTTCTTCGCTGGTCGTATCGCTCGGAGTGTCTGTCAGGGTCTCCGGTGCGTCCTCGTCTTCCGCATCCGCCGTTTCCGCGTCGATGGCGGCGTCGAACTCCTCGAGCTCGGTCATGAATTCGGCACTGGCATGGACCACATTCGAGGTCACTTCCGCCACCACACGCGTGGCCGTCTTGAACTTCTCGAGCGTGTAATCGGGCGAGACAAGCGCCGGATCCGCCTCGATACGCACAGACAGACCATAGCGGCTCTCGATCAGCGCGATATGCTCTCGCTTCTGGTTGATCAGGAAGTTGGCCACGGCGACCGGCACACGCACCAGCACCTCGCGGGCGCGTTTGCGGGTAGCTTCTTCCTCGATTGCGCGCAGGACCTGCAGCGCCATACTGTCATCCGAGCGGATGAGGCCCGTGCCGTGGCAATGCGAGCAGGGCTGCGTCGTGGATTCGATCATCCCCGGGCGCAGACGCTGGCGCGACATTTCCATCAGGCCAAAGCCCGAGATACGGCCCACCTGGATGCGGGCGCGGTCGGTCTTGAGCTTGTCTTTCATCCGCTTTTCGACGGCGGTGTTGTTCTTGCGCTCGTCCATATCGATGAAGTCGATGACGATCAGACCGGCAAGGTCGCGCAGGCGCACCTGACGGGCGACCTCTTCCGCGGCCTCGAGATTGGTCTTGAGCGCAGTCTCCTCGATCGAGCCTTCTTTGGTGGCACGGCCAGAGTTGACGTCGATGGCCACGAGGGCCTCGGTCACGCCGATCACCAGATAACCGCCGGATTTCAGCTGCACTACGGGGTTGAACATCGAGGCCAGATAGCCCTCGACCTGATAGCGCGCGAAAAGCGGCAGCGCCTCGGCATAGTGCTTCACGTTCTTCGCATGCGAGGGCATGATCATCCGCATGAAGTCTTTGGCCGCACGGTAGCCGCGCTCGCCCTCGACCAGAACCTCGTCGATATCCTTGGAGTAGAGATCGCGGATCGAGCGTTTGATCAGATCGCCTTCCTCATAGATGGGGGCAGGGGCGACCGATTTCATCGTCAGTTCGCGGATCTGCTGCCACATGCGGATAAGGTATTCGTAATCGCGGCGGATCTCGGTCTTGGTGCGCTGAGCGCCGGCCGTGCGGATGATGAGGCCCGCGCCCTGCGGAACTGACAGTTCCGAGGCGATTTCCTTGAGTTTCTTGCGGTCGGGTGCATTAGTGATCTTGCGCGAGATGCCGCCACCACGCGCGGTGTTGGGCATCAGAACGCAGTAACGGCCTGCAAGCGAGAGATAGGTGGTCAGGGCCGCGCCTTTGTTTCCGCGCTCTTCCTTGACGACCTGGACCAGCATGATCTGGCGGACCTTGATGACTTCCTGAATCTTGAAGCGGCGTGCGCGGGGCTTGCGCGGACGGCGGATCTCTTCGGTTACATCTTCTTCGGCAACCGACTCGATATCGTCATCGCTCTCGGAGGCGTTATCGTCATCCTGATCATCCGAGAGATCGTCAAGCGAGCCCTGATCCTCGTGCTGGTCGTCCTCGTCGGTCGGATCGGCAACACCCATGCCCGGAATGTCTTCCGAACGCAGAGTTTCATCTGCGGCAGCGGCTTCGGCCTGAGCTGCGGGGCTGTCATCCTTGCGGGAAGAGCGGCGACGGCGGCGCGAACGCTGTGGTTTGTCCTCTTCCTCGTCATCGGATTGCGCCATGGCCTGTTCTTCGGCCAGGAGCGCCTCGCGGTCAGCGGAGGGAATCTGGTAGTAATCGGGGTGGATCTCGGCGAATGCGAGGAATCCGTGGCGGTTTCCGCCGTAATCAACGAACGCTGCCTGAAGCGAGGGCTCGACCCGCGTCACTTTCGCGAGGTAGATATTTCCCGCGAGTTGGCGCTTGTTTATCGTCTCGAAATCGAATTCCTCGACTTTATTCCCGTCCACAACCACCACGCGGGTTTCTTCCGCGTGCGTGGCATCGATCAGCATCTTCTTTGCCATTTATCCTGCTTTCCCACAGAGGCACCCGCACGCGGCATAAGCCGGGCGGGCGGGGTCTGTGGTCTGTTTTTGGGGCGTGAGCGCGAGGTGCCAGAGGGAAGGCGGCGGCGTTTGGCCTGCCCGACATCTTCCTTGGTCTATCCACTCGCGTCATCGCGTTTCATCCTAAAAGCGGGGTAGGACCCTAAGATCTGCCCCCAAACTGTTGCCGTTCTTCCCATGAGCGGGTTGCCCGGCGTGGCTACGGCCTTGCGGCCAATCGGTTGATCCTGGACGGGGCCGCGCGAGTGCCGCGCAGACCTTCCGACCGGAAGTCAGCGAAATCCGTGGGTGTGGGTCACATCGCGTGACGATACACCAACATAATTACGACAATAGACGTTGCCTTGTGGAAAACACAATCTGTTTTTCGTCAACGAATGGTTAACAAAGGTTTATCGGAAGGTCAGGCGGCCTAAAATTACGCTCTTTGTGAGAAATATGACCGTGTGGGTCCGGACATAAGAAAAGGGCCTGCGCGGCGGCAGGCCCTTTTCGGAAAGTATTGTCGCGAAGATTAGCGCTTCGAGAACTGGAACGAACGGCGTGCTTTGCGCTTACCGAACTTCTTACGTTCAACAACGCGCGAGTCGCGGGTCAGGAAGCCTGCGGCTTTCAGCGCCGGGCGTAGAGCGGGTTCGTATACCTGAAGGGCTTTCGAGATACCGTGCTTCACGGCACCTGCTTGACCCGACAGACCGCCGCCAACAACAGTCGCGTAGACGTCGAATTCGCCTTCCACGCCTGCGATGCCGAAGGGCTGGTTCACGATCAGCTGCAGAACGGGGCGAGCGAAGTATTCCTTCATCTCTTTGCCGTTCACGGTGACCTTGCCGGTGCCCGGCTTGACCCACACGCGTGCAACTGCGTCTTTACGCTTGCCGGTCGCGTAGGAGCGGCCTTGCGCATCACGGACGGGCTCGCGGTGGATCGAAACAGTGGTTTCGCCAGCAGTTTCAACGCCCGATACGGCCGACTTCAGATCGTCGAGGGATTTGAGTTCTTCAGCCATGATCAGCTCCGGGTGTTCTTTTTGTTCAGCGACTTGACGTCGAGAACTTCGGGCGACTGTGCTTCATGCGGGTGCGCGGCACCGGCATAGACGCGCAGGTTCGACATCTGGGCGCGGCCCAGACGGTTACGCGAGATCATACGCTCGACGGCTTTGATCACGACGCGCTCGGGGTGGTTGCCCTCGAGGATCTGGCGCGCGGTGCGCGACTTGATCCCGCCCGGGTGGTTGGTGTGCCAGTAGTAGGTCTTGTCTTCGCGCTTCTTGCCAGTCATCTGCACCTTGTCGGCGTTGATGATGATGACATTGTCGCCCATGTCCATGTGCGGCGTGAAGGTGGCTTTGTGCTTGCCACGCAGACGCATTGCGACGATCGACGCGAGGCGGCCCAGAACGACGCCTTCAGCGTCGATCAGGATCCACTTCTTTTCGATCTCCGCCGGTTTTGCGGTATAGGTGTTCATAAGATCGTCCCTTGACGGGTTGTGAATTCAGATTGGGGGCTTTTCCACGATCTTCAGATTAAAAGCAAGCCCATTGATTGCTATAAAATTGATATAAAACAAAGTCTTACAATTTAGGTATTAAAATACCCCAATATTTGACGAGTTATTCGGGGGGCAGGCCGTAGAATCCATATGATCGGGGGAGGTCAGCCGATCACCGCGAGGAAGGGGAAGGTGTCGAGCAGCCAGAAGCTGAAATCGGTGAACTGGCCGGTCAGCATCATCAGACCGACGGTCCATAGAAGTAGCCCCGAGATCTTCTCGATCCGGCCCATATGCCGTTTCATCCAGCGCATCACTCCCTGAAGCTTGGGAAAGAAGGCGGCGACCAGCAGGAAGGGAATGCCCAGACCCACCGCATAGGCAGCCAGCAACCCGGCCCCGCGTGTTACATCGCTGCCGGAGGCTGCCACGCTGAGGATCGCCCCGAGGATCGGGCCGAGGCAGGGGGTCCACCCGAACGCAAAGGCAAGCCCCAGCACATAGGCCCCCAGTGCCGAGCCACCCGTATCGCCGGTGTTGAAACGTGCCTCGCGATCCATGAACCCGATGCGGAATACGCCGATAAAATGCGCGCCAAAGACCATCACGACGATGGCTGCGCCTTTCGTGAGCCATTCCTGGTAGGGACCAAGCGCGCGACCGAGCGCAGAGGCCGAAATGCCCATGAGCAGGAATACCGTCGACAATCCCAGAACAAAGAACACCGCCGCCAGCAGCGCCTTGCCGCGCGCGCTCGATTGGCCGCCCTGCATATCCGAGACCGATACCCCGCCCATGAAGGCAAGATAAGGTGGGACGATCGGCAGCACGCAGGGGCTGAGGAAGGACAAAACTCCTGCCAGCACCGCAATAAGCAGGGCAGGGAGGAAGGCGGCATCAAGGACAAGCTGTGCATCTAACATGCAAGATCGCATACATTAGATTTCTGTGTCGGTCACTTCCCTTATCGGCGACGGTCACGAAGATGTTCACGCGGATAAAAGAGCGGTAGACAACACTCGCCTACATCCCCATCTTCGAGGCATGGATGATGATACGACATGGATCGATGCCAAGGGGCTTTTGTGCCCGCTGCCGGTGCTGCGGTTGCGTAAGGTTCTCGAGGGGCTACCCTCGGGGGCCGTGGCGCTTCTGGAAGCAACCGATGGCGCCTCATGGGTGGATGTTCCACATTTCTGCGCGCAAACGGGCCATGAGATGATCCGCGCAGAGGAGAGGGGCGAGGTGCTCACCTATCTCGTGCGGCGCAAGTAAGCGCGTCTCTCTGGTGGTGCATATTTTCTTGACTTGTCCTACGGGTCGAATAAAGCGCGCTGACGGAGAATTGGCTCCGTCTCAAGGCGTTTTACCGACATGATTCCCTTTGCGATGACGTCAGGCGATCTCTTGGCAGATCGCCGTGCCGATTATGCCGAATCCTATCTTCCCGATGATCCTCAAGCGGCAGCCGAGCTTTACGAGCAGGCGCTTGAGCGAGCGCCCGGCTGGGTGGCGGGATGGTTCCGGTTGGGCGAGATCCGTGCCGATGCGGGGCTGCCACAGGCGCAGCAGGCATTCGAGCAGGTTCTGGAACTCGATCCGGCGGATACGCTTGGCGCCAGTCTGAAGCTCGACCTGCTGATGCCACGCTCGCTCTCCAACGCGATGCCGGTCGCTTTTGTCGAGGCACTGTTCGACCAATATGCGGCGGGTTTCGAGGAATCGCTTGTCGAGAAGCTCGAATACCGCGCGCCGGAGCTGATCGCGGCAGGTCTTGCGGGTACTTACAGCCGTGGGCTCGATCTGGGCTGCGGCACGGGGCTTATGGGGCTGGCGCTTGCGGATCGTGTCGAGTGGCTGGAAGGCTGGGATATCTCGTCAGAGATGCTGCGCGAGGCCGAGGCCAAAGGGTGCTATCAGGTGCTTGAAAAGCGCGATCTGGGGACACTCGCGCCGGTGCGGGATGCGTGGGATCTGGTCACGGCAGCCGATGTCTTTGCCTATCTTGGCGCGCTCGAGCAGATCATCGGTTGGTGTTCGGGGGCGATTCGCGAGGATGGGCGGCTGGCGTTTACCGTCGAGTGCCATGATGGCGCCGAAGCCTATCTGCTGCGCCCATCGCGCCGCTATGCTCATTCCGAGGCGCATCTGGCAGAGCTGTTGGAACTTGCGGGATTTGATGCGGTGATCGAAAAGGACTGGCTGCGTCTTGATCGCGGCATGCCGATCGAGGGGCTGGTGGTGCAGGCGCGGCGCCGTGCCAAGGCCGCCGAACGCTACGTGACCGAGGAAGACCGGCCCGCGCTCGCCTGATATCCGGCCACAAGGGCCGCTCCCGCGCCCGGCCGAAGCGGCGGGCAGAGCAACGGGTAGAGCTCTGGGCGCGGCGACAAAGGCATGATACGGTTTGCATATCCGCCCGGATTTTCCTAGCTGTCGGAAAAACACCAGAAAGGGCCATTATGTCCGTCTCAATGCTTTCTACCTTCATTAAGCCGATGCACCGCGAGGGGCGCAAGTTCGTCGCGATCTTCGCCGCTGTGACGGTGGTCTTGTTCCTGATCTGCGAGCCTCTGGGCTGGATCGGTGTCGGCCTCACCGTGTGGTGCTACTATTTCTTCCGCGACCCCGAGCGGGTCACGCCGCTGCGTGACGGCCTGATGGTTTCGCCCGCCGACGGGATCGTCTCTCTGCTGGAGCCCGCAGTGCCGCCGGTCGAACTGGGGCTGGGGGATCAGCCGCTGACCCGCATCTCGGTTTTCATGAGCGTGTTCAACTGCCATGTGAACCGTCTTCCCTATGAGGGCAAGATCACCCGCGTCGCCTACCATCCGGGCAAGTTCCTGAATGCGTCGCTCGACAAGGCAAGCTCCGAGAACGAGCGCAACGGTCTGGCGGTGCAGATGCAGGACGGACGGTCCTATGGTGTGGTGCAGATCGCGGGTCTCGTGGCGCGCCGCATCCTGTGCGAGGCCAAGGAGGGGCAGAGCCTGCTGACCGGCGAGCGTTTCGGTCTGATCCGCTTCGGCTCGCGCCTCGATATCTATCTGCCCGAAGGCGTCTCGCCGCAGGTTGTGATCGGTCAGACGATGATTGCGGGGGAAACCGTGCTAGCTGATCTCACATCGACAGAAGAGCCGCGACTGGGCGGCCAGCGTTAAGGAGGGCAAGATGGCCGAGCGCGAAGACAGGCTACCATTCCTGCAGTTGATCCCCAATCTGGTCACAATCTCGGGCATGTGCCTTGGGCTGACCTCGATCCGGTTCACAATGACGGGCAAATTCGAGACGGCGGTAGTCCTGATCGTGCTGGCGGCGGTGATCGATGGCATGGACGGGCTGCTGGCCCGCCGTTTACGGGCAACCTCCGAATTCGGGGCCGAGCTGGACAGCCTGTCCGATTTTCTCTGCTTCGGGGTCGCGCCGGCGCTGCTGGTCTATCAGTTTGCGCTAGGCGAGACCAATTCTCTCGGTTGGGTCTTTGTGCTGGCCTTCGCGGGGGCAGGGTGCCTGCGCCTCGCGCGCTTCAACGTGATGCGCTCCGAGCCGGAATCGATGCGCCATTTCACCGGAGTTCCCGCTCCGGCTGGTGCGGGGCTCTGCCTCATGCCGGTTTTCCTGACACTTTCGGGGATCGCCGATGCGCGCCAGATGCCGGTGGCGGTCGCGATCTGGGTCGGGATCGTGGGGCTTCTGATGATCTCGCGGATCAAGACGATCTCGCCCAAGGCCATCCGTATCCCGAAAGGGCTCACCATCTTCCTCTTTATGGCGATGGTCGTGATGATGGGGATGATTTTCACCCGTTTCTGGCTACTGACGGTTATCTGTGGCTGTATCTATATAGTGCTGCTTGTGCCGCCGATATTCCGGGCAAAGGGGCGTCTCTTCTGACTTGCCGCCAGAACGGGAGAATTCGAAAAGCCTGCCGGATAGTGGCAGGCTTTTTCCATATCCGGCCTTATGCCGGAGGGTGCAAAAGGTGTGAATGAATGCGATTCTGCCGCCTTATGAGGGAAAAGCACGCCCTGAACTCCTCTTTCTGGAGCGGTGGTTAAAATATGGGCAGTATTGGTCTGAAAAACAAATATATATATTTCAGTATGTTATTTGAATTTTTGTATGAATTTATGATTTTCGTTGAAAAAGGGGTTGCGGTGTTTGGGTGTTGTCCGTAAATACCGCTTCACCGCAGCGGCAGACGACGCAGCGGGGCGCGGAGGCCGCGGCAGACGGGATCGAGAGAGACGGTTTGGGGTGGTTAAAGCGATAGACATTCGGAAGATGAGGTTTGCGGTTCGCACCTGAGGGATTGGGTGCTGCTGTTGATTTTTGTCTTCGGCTCTTTGACATTGATGGTTTTACTGAAGAGATATGCGGGCGGTTTGGTCTATGATCGACTAAATGAACGTCTGTATATCGGCTCACTAGGGTTTCGGCTCGATGATGTGAGTGTCAGCTTCACTGTTTGTCGGTATCACGCAAGTGGAACGATAAGCAGAAGCGTTTAT
>NZ_CP149932.1:600000-792500 GCF_037949795.1 Thioclava sp. GXIMD2076 | reverse complement strand
GCGGGACACGTGAAATCCTGTCTGAAGATCGGAGGACCACCTTCGAAGGCTAAGTACTCCTTACTGACCGATAGCGAACCAGTACCGTGAGGGAAAGGTGAAAAGCACCCCGACGAGGGGAGTGAAACAGTTTCTGAAACCGGACGCCTACAAGCAGTCGGAGGAGCCTCGAGCTCTGACGGCGTACCTTTTGTATAATGGGTCAACGACTTGGTCTTACGAGCAAGCTTAAGCCGATAGGTGTAGGCGCAGCGAAAGCGAGTCTTAACAGGGCGTCGAGTTCGTGGGATCAGACCCGAAACCGAGTGATCTAGCCATGTGCAGGATGAAGGTTGGGTAACACCAACTGGAGGTCCGAACCGACACCCGTTGAAAAGGGTCCGGATGACGTGTGGCTAGGGGTGAAAGGCCAATCAAACTCGGAGATAGCTGGTTCTCCGCGAAAGCTATTTAGGTAGCGCGTCGATTGTATTCTCCCGGGGGTAGAGCACTGCATGGATGATGGGGGCCCACAGCCTTACTGAGTCTAAGCAAACTCCGAATACCGGGAAGAACTGATCGGCAGACACACGGCGGGTGCTAACGTCCGTCGTGGAGAGGGAAACAACCCTGACCAACAGCTAAGGCCCCCAATTCGTGGCTAAGTGGGAAAGCATGTGGGACTTCCAAAACAACCAGGAGGTTGGCTTAGAAGCAGCCATCCTTTAAAGATAGCGTAACAGCTCACTGGTCTAGTTAAGAGGTCCTGCGGCGAAGATGTAACGGGGCTCAAGCCACGAGCCGAAGCTTTGGATGCACTGTGAAGTGCGTGGTAGCGGAGCGTTCTGTGATATAGAACGCTGCCTCCTTATCTCCTTCGGGAGTATTGGAGGCAATGTTCTGACTGTGAAGCCGGGCTGTAAGGCATCCGGTGGAGTGATCAGAAGTGAGAATGTTGACATGAGTAGCGACAAACAGGGTGAGAGACCCTGTCGCCGAAAGTCCAAGGGTTCCTGCTTAAAGCTAATCTGAGCAGGGTAAGCCGGCCCCTAAGGCGAGGCCGAAAGGCGTAGTCGATGGGAACCAGGTTAATATTCCTGGGCCGTGAGATGGTGACGGATCTGAACCGTTGTTCGACCTTATCGGATTGGTCGGGCAGCCTACAGGTCCCTGGAAATAGCCTCTCTATAAGACCGTACCCGAAACCGACACAGGTGGACTGGTAGAGAATACCAAGGCGCTTGAGAGAACCACGTTTAAGGAACTCGGCAAAATGCCTCCGTAAGTTCGCGAGAAGGAGGCCCCATCTGTAGGCAACTATAGGTGGGGGGCACAAACTAGGGGGTGGCGACTGTTTACTTAAAACACAGGGCTGTGCGAAGCCGTAAGGCGACGTATACAGTCTGACGCCTGCCCGGTGCCGGAAGGTTAAAAGGAGGGGTGCAAGCTCTGAATTGAAGCCCCGGTAAACGGCGGCCGTAACTATAACGGTCCTAAGGTAGCGAAATTCCTTGTCGGGTAAGTTCCGACCTGCACGAATGGCGTAACGATCTCCCCGCTGTCTCAAACGTGGACTCAGCGAAATTGAACTGTGTGTCAAGATGCACACTACCCGCGGTTAGACGGAAAGACCCCATGAACCTTTACTACAGCTTCACACTGGCATCAGGATTGTGATGTGCAGGATAGGTGGTAGCCTTTGAAGCCGGAACGCTAGTTCCGGTGGAGGCATCCTTGAGATACCACCCTTCGCACTCTTGATGTCTAACCGCGGTCCGTTATCCGGATCCGGGACCCTGTGTGGCGGGTAGTTTGACTGGGGCGGTCGCCTCCCAAAGAGTAACGGAGGCGCGCGAAGGTGGGCTCAGACCGGTCGGAAATCGGTCGTTGAGTGCAATGGCAAAAGCCTGCCTGACTGCGAGACTGACAAGTCGAGCAGAGACGAAAGTCGGCCATAGTGATCCGGTGGTCCCAAGTGGGAGGGCCATCGCTCAACGGATAAAAGGTACTCTGGGGATAACAGGCTGATGGTGCCCAAGAGTCCATATCGACGGCACCGTTTGGCACCTCGATGTCGGCTCATCTCATCCTGGGGCTGGAGCAGGTCCCAAGGGTACGGCTGTTCGCCGTTTAAAGAGGTACGTGAGCTGGGTTTAGAACGTCGTGAGACAGTTCGGTCCCTATCTGCCGTGGGTGTAGGATACTTGAGAAGAGTTGCCCCTAGTACGAGAGGACCGGGGTGAACGGACCACTGGTGGACCAGTTATCGTGCCAACGGTAGTGCTGGGTAGCTATGTCCGGACAGGATAACCGCTGAAAGCATCTAAGCGGGAAGCCCCCTTCAAAACTAGGTATCCCTTGAGGGCCGTGGAAGACCACCACGTCGATAGGCTGGAGATGTAAGTGCAGTAATGCATTCAGTTGACCAGTACTAATTGCCCGATTGGCTTGATTTGATCCAGTAGTAGACAGACACTCCTACAGATCAAAATCATGCATACGAACACAACTTGACTTGGACGCTCTTTATTCGGTTTGGTGGTCATAGCGCTGGCTATACACCCGGTCCCATTCCGAACCCGGCCGTTAAGGGCCAACACGCCAATGGTACTGCGTCTCAAGACGTGGGAGAGTAGGTCACCGCCAAACCTAATAAAGAGCGTCAATCATCTCTATAACGATACCCCCCCAATCAGACACATCCTTACGCGGGATGGAGCAGCCCGGTAGCTCGTCAGGCTCATAACCTGAAGGTCGTAGGTTCAAATCCTACTCCCGCAACCAAATAAAAAGCCGTCTCATCAGAGGCGGCTTCGCGCATTCTTGACACAGCAAAAATAGACCGGAAAATCCGCTCAGAAGAGCGAATGAAGACGGGCATCAAGAGCCTCCGCCTGCAAAATCTCCAGACGCACAGGCAATGTCAGCACCTCACCACGCAAGGATGAAGGCAAACGCGCAGCGTCCTTCTCCGTCGTCACAAGCTGTAAACCATCCGCCTGCGCATCATGCAAAAGACGCGACAACAGCGCAGCCGTGAAAGGCTGGTGGTCACCAAGTGACTCCGTCCGAACAACCGACGCACCCAAGCCTCGTAGCGTATCGAAAAACTTCTCTGGATAACCAATCCCCGCAAACGCCAAACACCGCAATCCACGCCAGTCCATACCCGTCGGCAACGGGGCCAGGTGGCCAGTAAAATGAGGGCAGGGAAGATAAGCGCCCCAGCGCGACGCAAAACGCTCTTGCGCCGCAGCCTCCCCGATCGAAACAACAAGATCAGCCCGCGAAAGACCCGCAGATACAGGCTCCCGCAACGGACCCGCTGGAAGGCAAAGCCCGTTCCCAAAACCTCGACCCGCATCCACAACCACAATGCTCAGATCCTTCACAAGCGCAGGGTTCTGGTGACCGTCATCAAGCACAATCACATCCGCCCCCGCAGCACAGGCCGCAACACCGCCCGCCGCACGGTCCTTCGACACCCAGACAGGCGCAAAGGACGACAACAAAAGGGGCTCATCCCCGACAGCCGAGGCATCATGCACACGCGCATCAACCCGCACAGGACCAATCAACCGCCCACCATGCCCGCGAGAAACAATATGCGGTGCGTGACCGAGCGCCTGAAGGAGCTGCACAACCGCCATAACCGTCGGCGTCTTCCCCGTCCCGCCCGCATTGATGTTACCAACGCAGATAACCGGAATATTCAAACGCAACCCCTCACGACAAACGCGACGAGAAGTCGCATAGGCCGTAACCAAACCAAGCGGGGACAAAGCAAGTGACAATAGGGAGCGCTTGGACTCCCAGAATAACGGAGCACGCATCAAGGGGACTTCAGACACTGGCATAGTGAGGACACAAGATCCTCGAAGGCTCCCGCGCCCGCCGTTTCGATATCCCACGCATTATAGCTCAGGAATGCGGAGCGGTGGGGCGCAAGAAATTCGGTCACCGCTTCGGGGAGATCCTCGGGCTGCTGGAGCCGTTTACTTCCTTGGACTGCCTGCAACGACTGGTAGAGCGCTGGATAGCGCCCCGCCTCCGGCCCGTGTAGAATAGCCGAACCGAGAGACGCCGCCTCGTAAGGCGAGCGCGCACAGCCCGCAGCGGCAAAGCTCCCCCCGAAATAGGTCACCGGCGCAAGGCGGTACCATAGCCCGTAATCCTCAGCGTCATCGGCGATGAAAATCTGCGTATGCTGGTCCGGCTCGCCCTCGAGAGAGCGTCGCGCCACATGCCAGCCCTCCTCCGTGAGACGCTGCGCGAGATCGATCGCGTCGCCACTGGCTTCGGGAGCAAGGATCAGCAGCAGACGGTGGGCCTGCCGTAAAGCCTGCCGATGTGCCGTCAGAACAATCTCCAGCTCGCTTTCGGGAACCGAGGCCGCGAACCATGTCGGACGGTTCTGTAACAGGCTGCCCATTGCCGCAAGTTCCGCCCCCGAGCAGGGCAGAGGTGCGGGCGGCAGGGTGAGAGGGCCGCTCGTGATCAGCCGATTGGGCGGCGCGCCACGCGCGATCAGACGCAATGTCTCGGGGCGATCCTGTGCCAGAATGGTATGGAATAGACGCAACAGACGGCCCGCATAGGGCGCATCCTCGGCACCTGTGCAGGCGGCAAGCATCACCGGAATGCCTGCAGCTTGCGCGCCGGAGATCAATCCGGGCGGCAAGGCACGCCCCAGAAGCAGCACGAGCGCTGGCTTCCACACTCCAAGCGCTGCGTGAATATCGCTGGCGGTATCGGCGGGATCAGGCAGCGGGTGGCAATCGCGCGGGAGCGCCAGGCGCTCGACCAGTGCGGCCGGACCCGTCACCACGAAAGGATGCTCGGGCAGGCGGGTGCTCAGAAGCTGCAGGACAGTTTCGATATCATGCTCGGGGGCGGCCTCCGAGACGCGGATCCAGATCGGCGCTGCCGGGCGGTCTGCGATGGGCGGCAGACGTTCCGGCAGGGCAGAGGGCCGGTTCAGCCCCGATAATTTCAGGTGCAACCAGAGCGGAACCGGCATGATAGGCGATCAGAATCCCAGTTCAGCGGTGGGGGCCGCTTCCATTTCCTCGTCGCGCAGACGGTGAAGATGCGCGATGAAATACCGCATATGGGCGTTGTCCACGGTGCGTTGCGCTTCGGATTTCCAGGCGTTGAAGGCTTCCGCATAATTGGGATAGATCCCGACGATGTGGATATCTTTGACGTCGCGGAATACGGTCTTCTGCGGGTCGATGAGTTCGCCGCCAAAGACGAGATGCAGACGTTGCGTCGGAGATTTGGGCATTTCGATGAACCTCTCTTGTGAGAATGTCGCGACCCTATGCCACATGGCGGGGTTTCTCAAGCTATGGGTTGCATTTGGCCGCTTTTCAAATGCGTGAGCAGGGGCTACCTAATTGCCATGACACAGACACTTACCCAGATCTACGAGGCCCGCGTGGCCGAGGGCGCTCTGCGTGGCGATGACGCGCAGCGGGCCGTTTTGCCGCTTCTGGAACGCGTTCGCCGCGATCTGGAAACCCCTGCCGCCGCACCGCAGAAAACCGGTTTTTTTGCGAAATTCGGCAAGAAAGCCGCTCCGGCCCGGATCAAGGGGCTTTATCTTTGGGGCGGGGTCGGGCGCGGGAAATCCATGCTGATGGATCTCTTCTGCGAGGCGGTAACGGTGCCCAAGCGGCGCGTCCATTTCCATGCGTTCATGCAGGAAGTGCAGAACGATATCGAGAGGGCCCGTAAGGCCAAGGTCGAGGATGCCATCCAGCCGGTCGCGAAACGAATCGCATCCGAGCTGAAGCTGCTGTGTTTCGATGAGATGCAGATCACTGATATTGCAGATGCGATGATCGTGGGGCGCCTGTTCGAGCTGTTGTTCGAGGCCGGTGTCGTTGTGGTGACTACCTCCAACCGCGTGCCGGAAGATCTTTATAAGGACGGGCTCAACCGCCAGCTTTTCCTGCCCTTTATCGCGATTTTGCGTGACAGACTGGAGGTGCACGAGATCACCTCGGTCAATGATTACCGTCAGAACCGTCTCTCCGGGAGCCAGGTCTATTTCACGCCCGCAGACCGCGAGGCGAAGGCGCAGATGGATGCGCTCTGGGATGAGCTGACGGGCGGTGCCGGCGAACCGCTGTCACTGGCCTATAAGGGCCGCGAGATCACGTTGCCACAATACCACAATGGTGTGGCGCGCGCGTCTTTCTGGGATCTCTGTGCCGCAAATTTGGGCGCAGGGGACTATCTCGCGATTGCAGAAAATGTTCGGGTTTTGTTTCTTGACGCGATTCCGCGTCTGGATTCATCGAACTTTAACGAGGCTAAGCGTTTTGTAACCATGATCGATGCACTCTACGAGGCAAAGGTCCGGTTGATCGCTTCTGCGGCAACCGAGCCGGAGCACCTCTATAACGAGGGCACCGGCAGTTTCGAATTTGAACGCACCGCCTCCCGTTTGCGCGAAATGCAGGCCGAGGATTGGGGGAAAACCGACGGAGACTGACATGCAGGCCCTAGAGCGCGATATTTCACAGATCGAAGAGATCGAAGCGGTTGCCCGTGATCTGAAACGCGCTCTGGAGCAGTTGCCCGGCTGGGCGGGTACCCGTGTGGAAGAGGTGCTGCGCCTGACGCCCGAACGGGCCGTGGTAGTCATCCGTCGTCGCGACGAATATTTCGTGCTCAAGCAGTTCTTCGGCGAGAAAGGTCCCGCAAGGGCGACGCTGATGGCCGAGGCGCTGGGGCATGCCGCGCATATGCAGGACGGCGCGTATCGGGTCGTGCCGCTGGTGGCCTCATATGCCACACAGGGCATTGTTATCATGGCCCGCACGCCGGGGCTACGGATGGACCGTATTCTGGCGGATGCCGTGTCCGAGACGCGGCTGCGGCTGGTGGGGGCGGCAGGTCACTGGCTGGCGCGCTATACCGAGCCCACCCGTGCCGAGGGGCGTTTCTATGCGACCTTCTGGCTGCGCCAGATCGAGGATCTGCCGCATCGCCATATGCAGGGCGATGCGCGCGAGTTGTCCTTCCAGATCCTCGACAAGATGGCGCGCATGGCACCCGATCTGAACGGGCGCGCGGTAATTCGCGCCCGCAGCCATGGCGATTTCGTTGACCGTAACCTGAACGTTGCTCCCGATGGCGAAACACTCTGGGGTTTTGATATCGACCGCTATCCGCTGCAACCTGTGGCGCGGGACGCGGCGCGCTTCCTCACTTGGCGGGCGACCGACGGGGTCGGGCATCCAGCAAAAGCAGGGCTGCCCAAGGATGAGGTATCCGCGATGGCCGCAACCGATCTGCTGCCGCAGGAAGAATGGCACGATATCGTGCCGTTCTTTGCAGGCGAGACCCTGATCCGGCGTTTTGCCGACCGCATGAGCGACATGGACCGGCTGGTTCCTGTCGCCCGTGCATGGCTGGCTTAAGCGGGCATGTCGGCGAGGATCTCGCGCACGCGCGGGATCACCTGCGTGCCATAAAGCTCGACATTGCGCAGGATGGCCGAGGCTTTCTGCGGACCCGAGCTGTATTTCAGCTGGAACCGGCCCAGCCCGAGCGTAGCCACCGTCGAGGCGATCTTGGCGGCAACAGTTTCGGGGGAGCCCACATAGAGCGAGCCATGCTCGATCTCGCGCAGATAATCCTCGCGCCGCAGCGGCGGCCAGCCGCGCGAGGCGCCGATGGCGGCATGCATCTTCTGATAGCCTTCGAAATAGGTCTCGCGAGCGATCTCGTCGGTTTCGGCCACAAAGCCCGGGCTATGCACACCCACCTCTTTTGGTGTGGTGCCCATTTGCGCATGCGCGCGGCGATAGAGGTCCACAAGCGGTGCAAACCGCGCGGGCGAGCCGCCGATAATCGCGATCAGCAGCGGCAGGTCATGCGCCGCCGCCGAGATGATGCTATCCGGCGAGCCGCCCACACCGCGCCATGTGCGGATCGGCATCTCGGGGCGCGGATGGACCGTGGCGTTCTTCAGGTTCGGACGGAAGCGACTCTCGAAGCTCACTTTCTCGTCACGGATCAGCTTCACGAACTGCTCGAACTTCTCCTCGAACAGCGCCTCGTAATCATCGAGCGCGAAGCCGAAGAGCGGGAAGCTCTCGGTGAAGGAGCCACGGCCGAGGGTGACCTCGGCGCGGCCCTGCCCGAAGGCGTTCATCGTGGCAAAGCGCTGGAACAGGCGGATCGGGTCATCCGAGCTCAGCACCGTGACCGAGGTCCCGACCCTGATGCGCGAGGTCTGCGCCAGAATGGCGGACATGATCGGCTCGGGGCTCGAGATCGCGAAATCGGGGCGGTGATGTTCGCCCAGACCGATGAAATCCGCGCCTGTTTCTTCGGCCAGAATGCCCTCGGTAACAGTATTGCGGATCACTTGCGCGGGCGACAGGCGCGCGCCGGTATCGTCGGTGGTGATGTCCCCGAAAGTGTCGAGGCCGAGTTCGAGATGGGTCATGGGTTGGCTCCTTCGCTTGGCCGCAATCTATGCAAAAAGGGGCCGGTTCCCTAGCCCCTCCCAGCGCACAAGCCCTGTTCGGCCCGAGAGATCAGCCGTTCTCGCGCAGGATATTGCCCGCCAGATAGAGCGAGCCGCAGATCAGCACGCGGGCCTGCGGGTCTTTGGCGACAATATCTGTCAGGGCCTGCGCCACATTGTCTGCCTCGGCCACATGGCCGAACCCCGCCCGTGTCGCGGCCTCTGCGGTGGCCTGCGAGGGCAGTGTGTTCGCCTCATTGGGGATCGACACGGCGGTCAGGCTTTCGGCGCGCTTGGCCAATGGGCGCAGATAGCCCACAATATCCTTGGTGTTGAGCATGCCGCAGATCAGGTGCGTCGGGCGATTGCCCATCCGGTCGAGCGTCGCAGCGATCATCTCTCCGGCGGCAGGGTTGTGCCCGCCATCGAGCCACAGCTCCGCATCCTGTGTAGCCTCGACCAGCGGGCCGGTCTTCAGGCGTTGCATCCGCGCGGGCCATTCGGCACGGGTGACAGCCGCCTCGCAGGCCGCCTCGTCACAGCCAAGGAACCGCAGCGCTGCCAGAACGGCACCGGCATTCATCACCTGATGGGGTCCGGGCAGATTGGGCAGCGGCAGATCCAGAAGGCCGGTCTCGTCCTGATAGACGAGCCTGCCGGCTTCCTCGCGCACATGCCAGTGCTGGCCATAGGCCAGAACCGGCGCACCCAGACGCGCCGCGCGGGCCTCGATCACCTCCAGCGCCTCGTCATGCTGCGGGCCTACGATCACCGGCACCCCGCGCTTGATGATATCCGCCTTCTCGCCCGCAATCTCGGCCAGAGTCTCGCCCAGATACTGCTGGTGATCGAGATCCACCGGCGTGATGATCGACAGCGCGGGCGTGATCACATTGGTCGCATCGAGCCGCCCGCCGAGCCCCACCTCCAGCAAGGTGTAATCGGCCTGATGGCGCGAGAAGGCCAGAAACCCCGCGCAGGTGGTGATCTCGAAGAAAGTGATGTTCTCGCCGTTATTCTTGGCCTCGCATTCATCGAGCATGGCCGACAGCTCCGCCTCGGAGATCAGCTCTCCGGCCAGACGGATGCGTTCGTGGAAACGTGCCAGATGCGGCGAGGTATAGGCATGGACGGATTTGCCCGCGGCCTCGAGCCCCGCGCGGATCATGGCCTGGGTGGAGCCCTTGCCATTGGTGCCTGCGATATGGATCGCCGGCGGGATCTTGGTCTGCGGCTCGCCAAGCGCGGTCAGCAGACGCTCCATCCGGTCCAATGTCAGGTCGATGATCTTGGGATGCAGCCCCATCAGACGCTGCAGGATGATATCGGACGTGTCACTCATGGAAGCCCCCTAAGGCATAGGCAATCAGGGTGCGCCAATGGCGCATCCCTGCGCGGGGGCGGGGGCTCGATGCCCGCGGCGCCGCGACCCGCCGATATCGTCACAACTGTGCCGCGTCGCTACGGCACGAACCCTCAGCTTTTGGCTGCGGCTTTGGCAGGTGTCTCGGCAGGGGCCGCCGCTGCAGGCGCGGGCGCCGCCTCGGGGATGTCGGCCTTGATCTCGGGCGCGGGCAGGTCGGCTGCCACAGCAGGCGGCATGTTCATCATCATGCGGATGATGGTGATCAGCTCCTCGCGCAGTTCCTTGCGCGGCGTCACGCGGTCAAGCATGCCGTGATCCAGCAGATATTCGGCGCGCTGGAAGCCCTCGGGCAGCTTCTCGCGGATTGTCTGCTCGATCACGCGGGGACCGGCAAAGCAGATCAGCGCATTGGGTTCGGCAATCTGCACATCGCCCAGCATCGCATAGGAGGCGGTCACACCGCCGGTTGTGGGATGGGTCAGCACGACGATATAGGGCAGGCCCGCCTCGCGCAGCATATCCACGGCCACGGTCGTGCGCGGCATCTGCATCAGCGACAGGATCCCTTCCTGCATCCGCGCGCCACCGGCGGCCGAGAACAGCACCAGCGGGCGGCCCAGTTTCACCGCGCGCTCGGCGGCGGCCACGATGGCATTCCCGACATACATCGACATCGAGCCACCGATGAAGCTGAAATCCTGACCGGCAGCCACAATAGGCGTGCGGCCGATCTCGCCCTCGACGACCAGCATGGCTTCTTTCTCGCCGGTCTTCTTCTGGGCAGATTTCATCCGCTCGGGATATTTCTTCTGGTCCTTGAAATGCAGCGGATCGACGATCGGCTCGGGGACTTTCACCTCGGTGAAGATACCGCCATCGAACAGTGCCTCGAACCGCTTGCGCGGGCTGATCGCCATATGGTGGTTGCAATTCGTGCAGACATTCAGGTTCTGAGCCAGTTCGCGGTGAAACAGCATCGACCCGCATTCCGGACATTTGGTCCAGAGATTTTCCGGCGTGTCCCTACGCGAGAAAAGCGAGTTGATCTTCGGGCGGACGTAGTTCGAGATCCAGTTCATGTCTTTGCGGCCCCTTTGGCTCCTATTGCGGTCCAGATAAGACGGGTCGAACAGAAATGCAATCAACGAGCGTTCAAACCCGCAGGCTGAGCCGGATCAAAAGCCAAGAAACCGTAATTGACGCACCATCGACCAACATAAGCGGGGCGATTGTGTTAAAATCTTGGAGATTTGCGACCACACTGAACAGCGAGATCCCGTCGAGATGGCCGTAATAGCTGATCAGCAGGATCGCCGAGAGGTTATTGACGAAATGGAAGGCCAGCGCTGCCCCCAGATTTCCGGTGCGCGCTGTCAGATCGGCCGCCAGCAGCCCGTAGAACGCCGCCCAGACCACCGGCCAGAAGGACATCGCGCCAAAAGTCGTCCCGTCATAATGAAGCGCCCCGAACAGCAGCGAGGGCAGGCCCATCGTGATCCACAGATTATTGCCCGACCACGCGCCCAGTTGCTGCATCAGATAGCCGCGGAATAGCACTTCCTCGGCGCCGATCTGGAGGAAGACCAGCGGGATGATAAGCGGCCACCAGGGTAATGCCGCCGAAAGCGCTGTGGAATGGCCGACATCGGGGGCCATCGAGGTGAACCATGCCAGAATGATGGTGAGCGCGAGAAGCGGCCAGAAGGCACGACGGAAATCCGACCCCGTGCCCTTACCCAGAAGGCTGCGGGGCGTGCGTTTGCACAGATATTGCGTGACGATCATCACGCCCGCCACCAGCGGCAGGAAGCTGCCCAGCAACACTGCCACACCAAAGGGGCTTGAGCCCTTCGCGATCTCCTGCAGCCGGAACATCCGCGCCAGCCCACTGGTGTGGGCGAGGCTCGTCCCCACCAGTATCGAGGCACCCAGCCCATAGATCACCACGATCGCGATCAGCCCGATCAGCGTCCGCCACAGGGCACAATGGGCACGGGCCGGTGCAGTGAAGCGGTCAAGAAGCGGGTAATGCGGCACGGTCTATCCGTTCGGTTGAGGTCGTGGCCCAAGCTAAGGGCTGCGCGGGCGGTTGTCACGCTGATCGGTGTGGGGCTTTCTCTTTACATTTACGCGGGTCGGGCAGATGGTCGCGTTCTCGTTACTGCCCTCAGGAGGTCCCATGTTTGAAGTGTCACTCGATCTGGCCATGCTGCTTCTGGGGGCGGCCTTCTTTGCGGGGTTTGTCGATGCCATTGCGGGCGGGGGCGGGCTGATCACCGTGCCGATCCTGATCATGGCGGGGGCCTCGCCGCTTCAGGCTCTCTCCACCAACAAGGTGCAGGGTGTGTTCGGTGCGGCGACCTCGGCGCTCTCCTATGCGGGTTCGGGCCATGTGGACCTGCGCAAACAGTGGAAGGCGGCGCTCCTGTCAGGGGTCGCGGGGCTCGCGGGCGCTATTCTGGTCTCGAAAATTCCGACCGATGGTCTGCGCTATGCGCTGCCGGTGGTGCTGATCGCGATCGCGGCCTTCTTCGCCTTCCGTCCGGGGCTGGGCGACGAGGACCGTGTCGAGCGTATCCGCCCCGCAGCCTTCACCGCCTTTGTCGTGCCGCTGGTCGGTTTCTATGACGGGTTGATCGGTCCGGGGACAGGCAGCTTCTTCATGATCGGGTTCGTCATGCTGGCGGGCTATGGTGTGCTCAAGGCCACAGCCCATACCAAACTGCTCAATTTCGCCTCCAATGTCGGCGGTCTGATCGGCTTTGCCGCGATGGGCGCGCCGTGGTGGGTGATGGGCCTGTCGATGGGCGTGGCACAGATCTTCGGGGCGCGGCTCGGCTCGCACATGGCCATGAAGAATGGCGCGAAACTGATCCGTCCGCTGCTGGTCGCGACCTCGAGCATTCTGGCGCTGAAGCTGATCTGGGATCTCCTCTGATCAGCCCCGATCAAAGGCCATATCATAGGGGAGCGCGAATTCCTCTAGCGTCTGGCGCAGGGCCTCGCGGTCACATCCCGCCTCCGCACGGATGACGGCCACCAGTCCGCGCGTGCGGTCCTGACGCACCTCTGTCACCTTCGCGGCCAATCCGCGCTCGGTCAGCGCGCCCGACAGCACCCGCCCGATCGCCCGACGGCGCAGCTCGGGTTTGTAGATCTTGCCGACAGCGGTCTTGGGCAGTTCGGGCAGGATCTCGATATGTTTCGGGATCGCGGCACGTTCGTGGACATTTGCGCGCAGATAGTCGAGCAACTCCTCCTCGCGGACCTGATGGCCCTCGCAGAGTTCCACATAGACGCAGGGCAACTCGCCCGCAAAGGCATCGGGCTGGCCGATGGCCCCCGCATTGGCGATGGCCGGATGGCGCGCCAGTGGCTCCTCGATCACGGCGGGGTCGATATTATGGCCGCCACGGATGATCAGATCCTTGGCGCGACCGGTGATCCACAGATAGCCATCGGCATCGACGCGGCCCAGATCGCCGGTGCGCAGGAAGCCGTCCTCGGTATGATGGGCCTCGCCATTGGGGCAGGTATCGCGCGCGACACCCGGACTGCGCACACAGATTTCGCCGATCTCGTCCACCGCGCATTCGATGATGTCGCCGAATTCCTGACGGCGGATGGAGACATCGGTATAAGGCATCGGGATGCCGATCGAGCCGATCTTCTTCACCCCGTCCGGCGGGTTGACCGACACGAGGCAGGTGGCCTCGGTCAGCCCGTAGCCCTCGGTGATCTCCACGCCGGTGGCGGCGGTGAAACGGTGATACAGCTCGCGCGGCATCGGCGCAGAGCCCGAGATCGCAATTCTGAGCGAGGAGATATCGGCATCCACCTTGCGCTGCATCAGCGCCGAGGAGGCCGTGGGCACGGTGATCAGGAAGGTTACCTTCCAGCGCGCGATCAGTTTCCAGAAATTGTCGAAAACGCCTTCGCCACGATAGCCCGCAGGCGTGGGATAAACGATATGCGCCCCGCTCGCGATGGCCGACATCAGCACCGGATAGGCGGCAAAGACATGGAACATCGGTAGCGGGCACAGGAGCACATCCTGCTCGTTGAACAGCATATGCCCGCCCAGCCAGCCGTTATAGACCATCCCCGAGACCCGATGCCGCGCGATCTTGGGTGTGCCGGTGGTGCCGCCCGTGTGGAAGATCGCAGCGATCCGGTCCTCGGACGGGTCCTCGAACTCCAGCGTCGTGGCTTGGTCCGCGCAGGCCGCGTGGAAATCGTGATAGGTCCGGCCTTCGAGACGCGGCACCTTGGAGCGGATCATCGGCACGACGAGCCGTTTGAGCCCGCGCAGATAGCGTGTCAGATCGACCTCGATGATATCGGTCACCTCGGGCGCGTCCTTCAGGGCTTGCGCCACTTTCTGCGCGATATCGGTCTTGGGGAAGGCGCGCAGGGTGATCACCGCGCGGGCGCCCGTCTCGCGCAGCAGGCTCGCGATATGCGCGGGATCAAGGAGCGGGTTGATCGGGAAAACGGTCGCGGCCACGGTGCCTGCCAGAAAGCTGACCACCGCCTCGTTACAATTGGGCAGGATATAGGCCACGCGGTCTTCGGGCCCGAGCCCGCGCGCGCGTAGCAGATTGGCCAGACGGGTGACCTGAGCGTGCAGGCCGGCCCAATCGAGCGTCTCGGCCGGTGCATCGGCCCCGGAGAATAGCTGGAAGGAGATCGCCGGACGGGCGGGATGCGCCTGTGCCGTCTGCGACAGGAAGCGGTAGATGGTGGAAGGTGTCGGGCGCGCCTGCCACGGCATTTCGGCCTCGACCGCGATCCGGTCCTCTATCGTTCTGAAATGTTTCATATCGCGGGGTCCTGCTTGTCGCGCGGAATCTGGGGCCTGAGCCTGAGTGGCGTTGCACCATATGTAGACAATCCGGCGCGGCAAATCCATGATCTCTCGCATCGGCGGGAGAGGCGCATCGAGGGGGATTTGCGGGAGATTTCCAACAATGATGTGAAATCCGGTAACAGGGGCTTTCCTGTCAGGTCAATTCTGCGCTATTATCCCCAGATCGAGTTCAATTACGTTTCGCGCTGAGAATAAAGAGCATAAGCCGTTCTGGCGGAACCGAGGCACCAAGCAGCTGGAGGCTGTATCTATGATGAATTCCGTTCTGCGCAGCACTGTTGCCGCCGCGATGACCTGCGCAGCCATGAGCCTGCCCGCCGTCGCGCAAGAGACGACCAACCGTGTTGCCGCCGAAACCGACTGGAGCGTCTTTGTCGAGGGCAATCCAAAGGAATGCTGGGGCGTGTCTGCCCCCAAGACGACCGTCAACAGCAAGGATGGCCAGCCGGTGCAGGTGCGCCGCGGTGATATCCTCCTGTTCGTGACCTACCGTCCGGGCAAACAGCCCGAGATCTCCTTCATGGGCGGCTACCCGTTCGAGGGCGGCTCGACCGTTGATATGGATGTGGGCGGCAAGAAGTTCACGTTGTTCACCGATGGCGAAGGCGCATGGGCGGGCTCCGCTGATGAGGATAAAAAGATCATCGCTGCGCTGAAAGCCGGTGCCGATGTCACGCTGACCGGCCACTCGGGTCGCGGCACGCAGACCAAGGATACCTTCTCGCTGATGGGCTTTACCGCTGCGATGGGCGAAGCGGAGAGCCGCTGCAAATAAGCGGTTGCTGACTGTGATTTGAAACGGGCCCGTCGAGGCCCGTTTTTTCATGCGCGGTGTCAGGGGCGGCCTTGCTGGCAGCGGGCTGACCTTTGCGTGACTGGCGAAGCAGTCTGCGCGCCTCTCCCGGACGGAGCACGGGGAGGGCGGGCTGCGGATCGGACATGCCGTGCAGCTCGGGATGGGTCTTGATCACTTCTGCGCCCGGAAACAGGCTTTCTACCGTCGCACCATTCACGAAAAGGATGCTGTGTTTCGGTAACAGGATATTCCGCATTTCGACTGCTTTGGCCGTCGAGGTCACACGGATCTGCTGGTCGGTCCGGCCGGCGTTGCACGCGCGACGGTGGGGACAGTCGCGCAGGGCGCAGATATCGGGATGGCAGCCATGTTTGGCGGCGGTCAGGAAATGCGGCAGATCGGGGTGCGGACCGCTGAGGGCCAGCCTGTGCTGCGGCGAGAGATGGAGCGGATGATAGGGACGATGCGTATCGAAATGGTGTCGTGGCACCCTGACGACCGGATCGCGCCTCGGTCGGAGCAGGCTGGTGCCGATCCAGAGGACCCTTTGCGGCCCGTTATCTTGTGTATCGACCAGATCACCTACGCGTAGGGATGCAATCGGACGGTCCCGCCCGCACGCACGGATAAAGGCATGACTGTCGATACACAAAATGCTCTGGCTTTGAATATTGTAGCCGACCGGCGCCGCATCGACCACGAGTGCAATGGCGCCGGTCAGATTGGGGGCACCGTCGGGATAGATGAAATAGATTTGTCCGCCCGCATCGTGCGCGATGATCAGATCGACAGCTGTGCCAGTCGGTATGATGACACTCATGAAACTGACGCCGGGCTGGGCCAGCCCCGAACCGATCATGGTCAATGTCTTGCCGCCGGAGATGAAGGTCTCGCCAACGGTCAGCAAATGGTCCTCGTCCGTAAGGGTTTGACCGGTCTGTAGTGCGCCGAAATTGCCCAGAAGGATTGTCTGGTTCGAGCTCATCAGATCATTCAGGACGAGCCCACCATTATAGGTCTGTTGGGAAACTATTGGCATCGGTGAGTGATAAACGTCAGGGTTGATGTGGCGTAGATGAGTCTTCCTTGGGTTGATGATCTTCCTACAAAGATAACGAATGGTTTATGATACTCGGATACTTTTGCATGTGGCACAGGGCGGCCTTGTAGGAAGCGGGACGCCGCGGCTGCCTTTGGTATTTGTTTTTTTCTGCGAATCCTGTATAGGGGCCACTCATTTTCAGGAAATCGCCATGACCGACGCATCCGCACCGATCACGCAGGACGTGCTGACGATCCCGCGCAAAGACCTCAAATCCGACAAGATCAATCTTGTCGGTCTGACCCGCCCGCAGCTGCGCGCGGCGCTGATCGAGGCTGGCACGCCCGAGAAGCAGGCGAAGATGCGTGAGGGCCAGATCTGGCAATGGGTCTATTACTGGGGTGTGCGCGATTTCCACGCCATGACCAATCTGGCCAAAGCCTATCGCGAGATGCTGGAGGCAAAGTTCGAGATCCGTCTGCCCGAGGTGGTCACGCGCCAGATCTCGGAAGACGGCACCCGTAAATATCTGCTGCGCATTCAGGGCGGGCATGAGGTCGAGGCCGTCTATATCCCCGAAGAGGGCCGCGGCACGCTCTGCGTGTCAAGCCAGGTGGGCTGCACGCTGACCTGCTCGTTCTGCCATACCGGCACGCAGAAACTGGTGCGCAACCTGACTGCAGGCGAGATTGTGGGCCAGCTGATGCTGGTGCGCGATGATCTGGGCGAATGGCCCGAGCAGAATTCGCCGAAAAACGAACAGCGCCTTGTGTCGAATGTCGTGCTGATGGGCATGGGCGAGCCTCTGTATAACTTCGACAATGTCCGCGATGCGATGAAGGTCGTGATGGATGGTGAGGGGCTCTCGCTCTCGCGCCGCCGGATCACCCTCTCGACCTCGGGTGTGGTGCCGGAGATTGCCAAGACCGCCGAGGAAATCGGCTGTCTTCTGGCGATCAGTTTCCATGCCACCACCGACGAGGTGCGCAACAAGCTGGTGCCGATCAACAAGCGCTGGAATATCGAGACGCTTCTGGATGCGCTGCGGGAGTATCCGCGCCTGTCCAATTCGGAACGCATCACCTTCGAATATGTGATGCTGAAGGATGTGAACGATACCGATGCGGATGCGCGCCGTCTGGTGAACCTGATCAAGGGCATTCCTGCCAAGATCAACCTGATCCCGTTCAACGAATGGCCCGGTGCGCCCTATCAACGCTCGGATTGGGAGCGGATCGAGCGTTTTGCCGATATCATCTACAAGGCGGGCTATGCCTCGCCGATCCGAACGCCGCGTGGCGAGGATATCATGGCCGCCTGTGGCCAGCTGAAATCCGCGACCGAGCGGGCCCGCAAATCCCGCAAGGAAATCGAGTCCGAAGCAGGGCTTTGAGCAAAAGGCCGCCCATCGGGGCGGCCTTTTCCGTTCTGTATGAGGGTTGTGTGAACCTGTCAGGAACCGCACGCGGCAACGCAGCGTTTTGGCCCCATCAATAATGGATGGAGCGGACAATGACGCGGACCGAACAGCGCGATATTCTCGACGATTGGCATGATCTGATGAACATGAGCCCCGCCGAGCTGGAGGCGTGGCTCGAGACCGAGGAAAGCCGCAGTGCCTGTGCGATGGTGGGCCGGAACAGCCAGTTAACCGCGTTGAAGGTGCTGGAGCTGGCACGGTTGAAACCCACCGACCTGACCGCAGCCGAATGGGCCAAGATGCGCGAGATCACCTTCGATATCGAGCGGTCACTTGCCGCAGGCCGCCCTTCGGACGCTGCCGCCCAAACCGCATGGCGTTATGCGCTGATGAATTACGGACATGATCCTCTGCGCTATTGAGGCGTCACATCGGGGGAACATTCCCGTGATCCGCTGCGTTGGCAGTCCATGACGGAGACCCCCATGACCGATGTGACCATTGCCGCCCCCGAACAGTTTGCCCTTTTACCGCAGATGCGGACGCCGGATGGCAAAGCCCGCCGGATCGGGGTGGAGATCGAGTTCTCGGGCCTCGACGAGGCCCGCACCGCGAAACTTGCCGCCGAGTTTTTTGGTGGCGAGGCGCATCAAACGGATGGTGCGGATTGGGACGTGCGTGGCAGCCGGATCGGGGATCTCGAGATCTATCTTGATATCGCTCTGCGCAAAACGCTCTCCGGCCCTTTGCGCGATCTGGGGATGAAGATCGGGCGCGAGGTGGTGCCTGTCGAGATCGTGACCCAGCCGCTGAAGCTCGACCAGATGGCCGAGTTGTCGGAGTTCATGTCCATGCTGCGCGAACATGGGGCGCTGGGCAGCGAGGCGAGCGCAGTCTACGGGTTCGGGATCCATTTCAACCCGGCAATTGCCGGGCCAGATCAGGTGGTGCGTCCGCTCCTGGCCTATGCGCTTCTGGAGCCGTGGATGCGCCGCGCCCTGCCGATCGAGACGACGCGGCAGGCGTTGCCCTTTACCGACCGCTATCCCGAAAAACTGGTGCGCCATTTGGTGGAGCTGGGCATGGATGCCAGTCTGCCCGATGTAGTGCGCGCCTATCGTGAGGCCACTCTGTCGCGTAATCACGGGCTGGATATGCTGCCGGTCTTCGTGGAGCTCCATCCCGAGATCATCGCGGCGACGGATGGCAAGGGCGGCACGGTGAAACCGCGCCCCGCCTTCCATTTCCGTCTGCCCGATTGCCGCATTTCCGACCCAGACTGGTCGCTGGATTACGAATGGCGCCGCTGGTGGCTGGTGGAGACGGTGGCCGGTAATGATGCCGTGATGCGCCGGTTGTGCCGTGATTGGGAGAAGGAGCATTCGGGGATGAATTTCCTCGGACTTGGCTGGCCCGAACGGGTTGGCGCGATTTTGCGCGGGGCGGGCCTGATTGCATGAGACGACCGCTGATCGGCGTGACGACCTCGGTGAAAACCGGCTGGCGTGTGTTCCCCTTCATTGCCTTCGGCGTGTGGCTGGCCGGTGGCCGCTCCATCCGCTGGAGCGCGGGCGACGAGGCCGATGCGGCATCGGTGGACGGCGTTATCGTGGGGGGCGGCGATGATATTTCGCCCGAGCTTTACGGGGGCGAGCTGGTCACCACCGCTGTGCTGGATCCTGCGCGCGATGCGCTGGAGGCGGGGCTTGTGGCGCAGGCTTTCGGGCTGGGAAAGCCTGTGCTGGGGATCTGTCGCGGCTCGCAGATGCTGAATGTGGCTCTGGGTGGCAACCTGCATCAGGACGCCTATAGCCATTACGGCGCGCGCAAACATTCGACCCTTCTGCCCAAGAAAGACGTGCAGGTGGTGGACAACACCCGCCTTGCGCAGCTGGCTGGCACGGCGCCGATGCGGGTCAATGCGCTCCATTCCCAAGCGGTAGACCGCTTGGGCGAGGGGCTGGTGGTGGCCGCACGCGACCCCTCGGGCATGGTGCAGGCGATCGAGCGGGTGTCCGAACCCTTTGCCTTGGGTGTGCAGTGGCACCCCGAATACCTGACCTATGCCCGCCGCCAGCGGGCGCTGTTCCGCGCGCTGGTGGCGGCGGCCCGCGCCTGCTGCGAGGACCGCGCCCAGCTCGAGGAGGTCAGCGCCGAGGCGCTGAAACCCCAAGCGGCCATCAGCACTCGCAATCGGGCTGGAACCCGTCAAGCGCCGCCATCGCCTCTTCGGCGGTTTCCACGAAAGTGATCAGATCCAGATCGTCGCGCGCGATGGTGCCGGCCTCGGCCAGCGCCTCCCAGTTGATGATCTTTTTCCAGAACTCCTCGCCAAAGAGGATGAAGGGCACCCGCTTCATGCGTTTGGTCTGGATCAGGGTCAGCGTCTCGAACATCTCGTCGAGCGTGCCGAAACCACCGGGGAAGACGACCACCGCTGCCGCCCGCATCAGGAAATGCATCTTGCGGATCGCGAAATAGTGGAAGTTGAACGAGAGCGAGGGCGTGACATAGGCATTGGGGGCCTGTTCATGCGGCAAGAGGATATTGAGGCCGATGGATTCGCCCCCTGCCTTATGCGCGCCCTTGTTACCGGCCTCCATTACCCCCGGACCGCCGCCGGTGCAGACCACCAGCTCGCGGCCATAGGCCGCCAGCGAGCGGGCGGTGACCAGCTCGGCAAAACGTTCGGCCTCGGCGTAATATTTCGTGAGCTCACCCAGGTAGGGCGTCTTGGCGGTATCCTTCTTCTCGGGCGAGGGGATGCGCGCGCCGCCGAACATTACCACCGTCGAGGTGATCCCGCGCTCGTCCATGACAAGTTCGGGTTTGAGAAGCTCGAGCTGCAGCCGCACGGGGCGCAACTCCTCGCGCATGAGGAAGTCCTTGTCGGTAAAGGCGAGTTTATAGGCAGGCGAGCGTGTCTGCGGCGTGTCCGGCACCCGCTCGGCAAAGCGCGCATCCTCGGCGCTGTCGCGCAGCGTCGAGTTATGGGGCTCTGGAAAGTCGGGGTTGTAATCGGTGGCCATGGGGAACTCCTGTCACTGGTTGCACTGAATCTAGGCGGTTTATGAAGGCTTCGCCAGTGTCGCAGGATAACGGTTTGGCATTGAGAATTTCCAAAACCGCTGGCATTACGTGACCCGAACAGAAATGCTTGGAGAAGACCATGTCGAATGCACAGCTTGAAGCGGCGATCGAAGCCGCTTGGGAGACCCGCGACACGATCACGCCCGCAACCACCGGCGAGACCCGTGAAGCCATCACCGATACCCTCAACGCTCTCGATTCCGGCGCGCTGCGCGTGGCCGAGAAACAGGCAGATGGTAGCTGGCATGTGAACCAATGGGCGAAGAAAGCCGTGCTGCTGGGCTTCCGTCTGAAAGACATGGAAATCCACGAAGGCGGCCCGCAAGGCAGCGGCTGGTGGGACAAGGTCGACAGCAAGTTTAAAGGCTGGGGCGAGAACCAGTGGAAAGCCGCAGGCTTCCGCGCGGTGCCGAACTGTGTCGTGCGCCGCTCGGCCTATATCGCCAAGGGCGTGGTCCTGATGCCCTCCTTCGTGAACCTCGGCGCCTATGTCGATGAAGGCACCATGGTCGACACCTGGGCCACCGTCGGCTCCTGCGCCCAGATCGGGAAAGGCGTGCACCTCTCGGGCGGCGTCGGCATCGGTGGCGTGCTCGAGCCCATGCAGGCCGGCCCGACCATCATCGAGGATAACTGCTTCATCGGTGCGCGGTCCGAGGTTGTCGAGGGCGTGATCGTCCGCGAAGGCTCGGTTCTGGGCATGGGTGTCTATATCGGCCAGTCGACCAAGATCGTGGATCGCGAGACCGGCGAAGTGATGTATGGCGAAGTGCCGCCCTATTCGGTGGTCGTGTCGGGTTCGATGCCGTCGAAAAACGGCGTGCATCTCTACTGCGCGGTTATCGTGAAGCGCGTGGACGAGAAGACCCGCTCGAAAACCGGTGTGAACGAACTGCTGCGCGACTGATCGCGGGACAGCTAACAGAAAAAGGGCTGCTCTGCGGAGCGGCCCTTTTTTAGTGCGGTCGGGGCAGGCAGGCGTTTATTGCGCGCAGCTCCCGATGATCTGGCGCAGACGGATCAGCGCTTCCTCGGCCTTTTGGGCAGAGTCTTCCAGCCCCGCGGCGATATTCTCTTTCAACGACTCGTCCAGCGCTCCGTTCCGGCGCAGCATTTTGGCACCGCATCCGATCACGGTGGTGATATTGGCAAGCGTATGGGCGATCTCTTGCAGATCCTGCTGCGGATCGGGAAGGCTTTCTGCGGTCAGGCGGGTGGCGCATACGAGGATATTGGAGACCGTCTCCTCGCGGTTTTTCAGCGGGATCAGGGTGATGGACCATGAGGTCTCATAGCCCGGACCCTGCCAGACCGTCTCGAACGCGCAGCGCTGGCCCGAGAAGGCCAGATCCACACAGTTGCGGGCCATCTCGCCATCAACGCCCATCAAGACATCACGCCATGCGCGGGAACATTTCTCGACAAAGCCATGGTCTGGCAGGGCCAGACCCTGCCGGTGGGCGGCCACGACCTGCCTCTCGCGGTCGATGATGATCGCACTGGTCAGTGCTGTTTCGGTGGGCAGTGCCTGCAGATGGCCTGACAGTGCCGGAAGAGCCTGATTTTGCGTGAATTCTTCCGTGAAAAGCATATGAGCTTCTCCAATATCGATCATCTCTTGGCCGACAGTATCATTAGAATAGGTCAATCATGCAAGATTTTTGTATATTATAAAGGAGCCCGGGAACGACGCATGCCGATAGTTACAGGTTTTTACGATTTCACGGAACCCGATCTCGGTATGCGGTGTTGTGCCTCCAAACGCATTAAGCATGGAGTAAACACATGGCCGGACTTGGTTGGATTGCCGCAATTATCGTGGGTGGCCTTGCAGGGTGGATCGCTGAGAAGCTGATGCATTCGGATATGGGCCTGCTGATGAACATCGTTCTGGGGATCGTCGGCGCTGTCGTGCTCAACTTCATCCTCGTCGCGATCGTCGGCACCACGCTGGGTGGCTGGATCGGTCAGCTGATCGTGGGTGTCATCGGTGCCTGCATCCTGATCGGCGGTTACCGCATGATCCGCCGCGCATAACCTGCGCTGCACCTCATTGTCTCGGAAGAGCCTGCCCCTCGGGGCAGGTTTTTTCGTTTGACGGCAGGGCGCGCGCTTTCTAAGCGGGAGCAAAGGAGCGCCATCATGCCAGATACCCCCGCCGACAAGCCCGCCGACAAAGCCGGGATCAAAAAGCCCAAACGCCCGCAGGAGGTCTATACTCTGGTCGTCGAGGTCGGGCGCTGTGCCAATGACGGGCTGCCCAAAGGGGCTACCGGCGGTGCACTGATGTGCTTTGCGTCCGGCGTGGACGAGGCCGAGGCGGTGCGTGAAACCGTCGCCATCCTGAAGCAGGCCGAGCTGGCACCGCTTGATGTCAACAGCTACGGCACGCTGGCCGAGCGCGAGGCACAGGGCCATGAGGTGAGCGAAGACGAGCGCGCTCTGATGCAGCGGGCGCTTGACGAGAATTCGGTCATCGTGGCGCAGATGACACCGTTCTACAAAGACAGCTGAGGCGGCGGAAAGCTGCTGGGCTCGAGGAAATTCACACTCGATCACAGCGGCTTCATTGCAACCTATCGGCGGCCTGCTACACTGTAGGGAAGGCGGCGCGAAGCCGCATTTCCGAGCAGATAAAAGGGACGCCCATGTATCGCGCCGCTAAAGTGACTTTGATTTCCCTGATGGCTTTTTCCAGCCTCTCGGCCTGTGCGGGGCCGGTCGAGGTCTCGCCCCGCCCGCTGATGCGCGGGGCCGATCCGGTCGCCGATCCGGTGCCGGATACCGATCCTGCGACACAGGCCCGTTTCGAAGCATGGGTGAACAACTTCCGCGCGCGCGCCCTTTCGAACGGGATCTCGGCCGGGACATGGGATCGCGCCACCCGGGGTATCAAATATAACCCCAAGGTGATCGAGCGCGACCGCTACCAGTCCGAGTTCACCAAGTCGATCTGGGATTATCTCGACAGTGCCGTCTCTGACACCCGTGTGAGCAATGGCCGTGCCGTGCTTTCGGAAAACCGCGCGGCCCTGACCCAGATCGAGGCGCGCTATGGTGTACCCAAAGAGGTGGTCGTGGCCGTCTGGGGGATGGAATCCAATTATGGCGCCAATCGTGGCAAGATGGCGGTGATCCCGTCTCTGGCGACGCTCGCCTATGACGGGCGCCGCGGCGAGTTCTTTGCCAAGCAGCTGATCGCCGCGCTCCAGATTATCGATGCGGGCGATATCGATGCCGCGCATATGACCGGCTCGTGGGCGGGGGCGATGGGGCATACCCAGTTCATCCCGACCTCCTATCTGACCTATGCGGTCGATTTTACTGGCGATGGCCGCCGCGATATCTGGTCGAGCGATCCCACCGATGCGCTGGCCTCCACCGCCTCCTATCTGGCGAAATCGGGCTGGCAGCGGGGCGTGGAATGGGGGCGCGAAGTGGTTCTGCCCGCAGGCTTCAATTACGGTCTGACCGGCAAGGGCACCCGTAAATCGGCGTCCGAATGGGCGGCGCTGGGTGTGCGTGATGCGAATGGCCGCAGCCTGCCCGATATGGGGCCGACATCGATCATCGTGCCGGCGGGGGCCAAAGGGCCGGCCTTCCTGATCTCGGGCAATTTCCGCGCGATCCTGCGCTACAACAACGCCGATAGCTACGCGCTGGGCGTGAGCCATCTTGCTGACCGTATCGCGGGCAAGGGGCCGTTTGTGCAGGACTGGCCGCGCACCGGCAAACCCCTGACGCAGGCGCAGAAAGTCGAACTGCAGGAGCGCCTGACCGCACGCGGTTTCGATACGCAGGGGACCGATGGCAAGATCGGGGCCAATACCACCGAGGCGATCGTGGCCTATCAACGCTCGGCGGGGCTGTCGCCTGACGGCTATCCCACGCTCGAGCTCTTGCAGACGCTGCGCTAACGCGCTTTCATGGCGGGACCAATCAGGAGCCCGCCATGACATCCTCGCCCGTGACTGCCCCGCTACAGACGGCCTTTGCTGCCATTGATGCCGCGAATGCCCAAGACCCCACCCTTGAGGACGGCCAGCCTGCAGCGTTGCTATATGGCCAGCGCATGAGCGCCGAGCAGGAGGGGCTGTTCCCCGACGCCTCCGACCGTCTGAAGATCGCGGCCCGTGGCCAGCATATCGAGCGCTGGACCCTGCCGCGCAGCGATTATCCCGAAGGCCGCGCCGGATATCTGGAATGGCGCCGCGAGCAGGGCCGCCGCCATGCGGCGCGCGTGGGCGGCATCATGGCCGATGCAGGCTATGGCGAGGAGGATGTGGCGCAGGTCGAGAAGATGCTGCGCAAGGAAGGTCTCAAGCGCGATGCGGAGGTGCAGGCGCTGGAGGATATCATCTGCTTCACCTTCATCCGCCATTATCTGGGCGATTTCGCACAGACGCAGGAGGCCGACCAGCTTCTGTCTATTGTGCAGAAGACCGCCCGCAAGATGTCTCCCGAGGCACGGGAGAAGGCTCTGGCGGCCTTCGAGATGCCGCCAGCCTTTGCCGAGGCTTTTATCTGAAAACCCCGACCGAGCGGACGGCTGCCTCAGGCAGCCGTTTTTTCCTCGATGGTGGGGGTCAGTTTCAGCTGTGACGGGCTGCGCTTGGAATATTGCACCGCAATGATGCCGAGGGTGATGATGATCACCCCGATAAAATCGCTCACGCCCAGCGGTTCGTGCAGGATCACCGCCGCGATCGCCACCCCGAAGAACGGGTTGAGGAAATGGAAGGTCGCGGCTTTCACCGCTCCCATACGCTCCACCAGAAGGAACCAGACAAAGGTCGCGAGCACCCCCGGCACCAGTGCCGTGTAGAGGAATGCCACTACAAGCTGCGGCGTATAGGTGATGTCATGCGGCTCGAAGAGGGCCGACAGGATCGCCAGAGGCACCGCACCCACGAACATCTGTAGCCCCACCGTCATCAGCACATTGCCGCCCGAGGTGGCTCCACGCACGGCGAGCGTGGCCACGGCGAGCGCCATCGCGCCCGCAAAGCACAAAGCAACGCCCATCGGGCTGACCCCGCCCGAGAGCCGCGCCCCCATGATGATGGCAACGCCCACGATCCCGAGGATCAGGCCCGCAAGACCCAGAGGCTTCATACGGTCGCGCAGAACGATCCAGCTGAGCCCCGCCACGATCAGTGGCATGGTCGAGGCGATGATCGAGGCGACCGAGGCGCCCACCCATTGCATGGCGATGAAGTTGAGCCCCAGATAAATCGCGTTCTGGCACAGGCCGAAGATGATGACGCCGCGCCATTGGACCGCCGTCAGCTTCATGCTCTGCCCCATCATCGCTGCGATCCCGCAGCCCACCACGCCCGACAGGAGGAAGCGTGCGGCGAGGGCGGCCATCGGCGGGGCTTCGGTGACGATGATCCGCGCCGAGGTAAAGGCCGAGGACCACATCAGGGCAAAAGCCAGCCCCATCAGAATTGCCCGAATATCCATGCTCTATCCATTCCAAACAGAAAGGGGGCCGCGCGATAACCGGCGACCCCCTTCGAGATGTCGTTTATCGACCCGATCAGACGTTGACCGAATCCTTCAGCGCTTTCGCGATGGTGACTTTAACCTGACGGTCAGCCGCTTTGGTCATGGTCTCGCCGGTTGCGGGATTGCGGACCTGACGCTCGGGGCGGTCTTTGCACATGAACTTGCCCAGACCCGGAAGGGTAACTGCACCACCTTCGGAAACTTCTTTGGTCACGATTTCGCTGATCGCGTCCAGAGCTGCCGATGCAGTTTTCTTATCCGCACCCATGGTTTCTGCCAGCGCGGTTACCAGCTGGGTTTTGGTCATCGGTTTCGACATCAAATATTCCTCTTTGTCGCCCCGCTTTTGCGGGATCAATTATCAGGCGCGAAAATCGCTCGTGGGCCTTGTAACACACGGTTTTCAGGCCGCCTGCAAGAGGTTTTCGGATCCCGCGCGCGAAAAATCGCGCGCGGGCCATGAATTTTGCATGATCGAAGGCAGGGCCGCTTCAGAGGAAGGCGGTTTCCTCGAAACTGCGCAATTTCCGGCTATGGATACGCGAGAGCGGCATATCCGAGATCAGTTCCATTGCGCGCACCCCGATCTGCAGGTGGTTGGCCACCTGTGTGCGGTAGAATTCGGTCGCCATCCCGGGCAGTTTCAGCTCGCCATGCAGCGGCTTGTCGGAGACGCATAGAAGCGTGCCATAGGGCACACGGAAGCGGAACCCGTTGGCGGCGATCGTGGCGCTTTCCATGTCGAGCGCCACCGCGCGGGACTGGCTGAGCCGTTGCACGGGGCCGGTCTGGTCACGCAGCTCCCAGTTACGGTTGTCGATGCTCGCCACGGTGCCGGTGCGCATGATACGCTTCAGCTCGTAGCCTTCGAGCTTGGTCACCTCGGCCACCGCATCCTGTAGCGCCACCTGTATCTCTGCCAGCGGCGGGATCGGCACCCAGAGCGGGAGATCGTCATCAAGGACGTGATCCTCGCGCAGATAGGCATGGGCCAATACGAAATCGCCCAGTTTCTGCGAGTTGCGCAGCCCCGCGCAATGGCCCACCATCAGCCAGGCATGCGGGCGCAGCACGGCGATATGGTCGGTCGCGGTTTTGGCGTTCGATGGCCCCACCCCGATATTGACCAGCGTGATCCCCTGACCATCGGGTTTCTTCATGTGGTAGGTGGGCATCTGCGGCAGTTTGGCCAGACCCGGGATCTCGCCCTGTGGATCGGTGATCTCGAAATTGCCGGGGGCGACAAAGCTCGTATAGCCCGAGGACGGATCGGACAGTTTCTCGCGCGCCATCTTCTCGAACTCGTCCACATAGAACTGGTAGTTGGTGAACAGCACATGGTTCTGGAAATGGTCGGCGGCGGTGGCGGTGTAATGCGAGAGCCGCGCCAGAGAATAATCCACACGCTGGGCCGTAAACGGCGCCAGAGGTTTGGTGCCATCGGGGCCGATGGTGAAGGTGCCGTTGACGATATCATCGTTCATATTGGCCAGATCGGGCACGTCGAAGACGTCACGCAGCGAGAAATCCAGCGCGCCTTCCTGCGGGATCGTGACATCGGGGCGCGAGGCCACCGCGAAATGCACAGGCATCGCGGTATCGGATGGGCCGACCTGCACCTTGATGTCGTGATTGCGGATCATCAGGTCCAGTTGCTGGGTCAGATAGTTGCGGAAGAGATCGGGCCGGGTGATCGTGGTGGCGAAAGTGCCCGGCACCGGCACATGGCCGAAGCTCAACCGGCTGTCATGCTTGAGATGCGAGGCCACGGTAATCCGGACCTCCGGATAATAGGCGCGGTAACGCATGCCGGCCCTGCCGCTTTCGAGCGTGGCGTTGAACTTCTCGAGGAGAAAGCTTGTGGCCTCGTCATAAAGCGCCTCGACACGGGCCACGGCAGCGGCGGCATCGTCAAAGAGTTCAGGCTCCGCAGAGGCCGGCATCTGGATTTCTAGGCGCTCACTCATTCAAAAAGCTCCGTCAGTTCGAATTTCGTCACATCCACAAGGCCAAGGTCAGAGATCCGGATCTCGGGGATCACGACAAGGGCCAGCAGGCTGTGCTGCATATAGGCGTTATTGAGGGTGCAGCCACATTCCGCCATGGCCTGCACCATCGCATCGGCACGCTTGGCCACGGTGGCGGCCGGATCATCCGACATCAGCCCCGCAATGGGCAGTGGCACCGAGGCCAGTTCGGCGCCATCCTTCCAGACGGAAATCCCGCCGCCCATCTCGCCCAAGCGGTTCGCGCAAAGGGCCATCATCTCGCGGTCGGTGCCCACCACGATCATATGGTGGCTGTCATGGGCCACGGTGGAGCCCATCGCCATCCGCCCCGTATAGCCGAAGCCCGAGACAAAGCCGTTGGTCACCTTTCCGGTGGCGCGGTGCCGCTCGACCAGCGCGATCTGGGCGACCTCGCCATGCGCCTCCACGCGGCCCTCGGTGACGGGCAGGGTGGCGGTCAGTGCGCGGGTAGGCGCTTGGTTTTCCACAACCCCGATCACGCGGGCGGTGACCTCATTGGCGCCCTCGGGAGCGGTGATGATGAAATCATCGGCCTCGAGCCGTTTGCCGAGCTTCACCGTCTGGCGTGCCGCAGGCGGCCAGTCGTAATGCGGGCACTCGACCATCAGCTTGCCATCCATCGCCACGGTCTGGCCGCGGGCGATGACATGGTCTACCGGCAGGGTCTTCAGATCCGAGGACAGGATGATATCGGCACGCCGCCCGGGCGTGATCGAGCCCAGCTCGCGTTCCAGCCCGAAATGGGTGGCGGTGTTGATTGTGCACATCTGCAGCGCCACCAGAGGATCTGCCCCGCACTCCACCGCATGACGGTAGACGCGGTTCATATGGCCGTCATTGACCAAGGTGCCCGAATGGCAGTCATCGGTGCACAGGATGAAGTTGCGCGGGTCCAGACCTTTCTCGGTGATGGCCGTGATCTGGCTTTCCACATCATACCAAGCAGACCCGAGCCGAACCATCGCGCGCATCCCCTGCCGCATACGGGCAATGGCATCGGCCTCGCAGGTGCCCTCGTGGTCATCGGCTGGCCCGCCCGCCACATAGGCGCGGAAGGGCGCCCCCAGATCGGGGGAGGCATAATGCCCGCCCACCGTCTTGCCCGCCTCTTGGGTTGCGGCGATCTCGGCCAGCATCTTGGGGTCGGCATTCACCACGCCTGGGAAATTCATCATCTCGCCCAGGCCCACGATGCCCGGCCATGTCATGGCCTCGGCCACATCTTCGGGCGAGATCTCGAAGCCCGTGGTCTCGAGCCCCGGAGCCGAGGGCGCGCAGGAGGGCATCTGGGTGAAGATGTTTACCGGCTGCAGGGCTGCCTCGTCATGCATCATCCGCACGCCCTGAAGGCCCAGCACATTGGCGATTTCGTGCGGGTCGGTGAACATGGTGGTGGTGCCATGCGGGATGACGGCTGCGGCAAATTCGGCAGGCGTCAGCATCCCGCTCTCGATATGCATATGCGCGTCGCAAAGCCCGGGCAGCATGAAGCGCCTCTTGGCCTCGATCACCTCCGTTTCAGGGCCTATGCAGGCTGTCAGATCGGGGGCTATGGCCGCAATGCGGCCATCGGCAATCGCGATATCGTGGCCGTCCAGCACCTCGCGGGTGTGGACATTGACCCATTTGCCCTGACGGATCACCAGATCGGCGGGCGCGCGCCCGGCGGCGACGGCGATCAGGCGCGTGGCGGCTTCGGGCCATGTTTTCAGTGTGTTCATATCCATGTCCCACTGTGCATTCGGATTTGATACAACGCAAGATGGTGCGAACATCGCGCGTTGTTTTGACGTTTCGTCCGCGCTACATCTTGCACATGACACAGATGCGAAAACCCAAGATCTCGATCACATATTGCACCGGTTGCAACTGGCTTTTGCGGGCCGGATGGATGGCGCAGGAACTTCTGCAGACCTTCACCGAGGATCTGGGCGAGGTAGCGCTGGTGCCCGGCTATGGCGGTGTCTACGAGATCCGGCTGGAGGGCGAGCTGATCTGGGAACGCAAGCGCGATGGCGGCTTCCCCGAACCCAAGGAGATCAAGCGCCGCATCCGCGACGTGATCTTCCCCGGGCGTGATCTGGGCCATATCGACAAACACAGCGAGGCAAAGCCATGAAAACCCTTCTTTCCATCGGCCATGGCTATTCGGCCCGTGCCATCGCGCCTGCGCTCATCGAGAATGGCTGGACGGTCTATGGCACTGTCCGCACGGAAGAAAGCGCGGCTCTGGCCGAGGCGCAGGGGGTGAAGCCGATTATCTGGACCGCGCCTGATGATCCGTCGGTGCTGCCTTTGGCGGAGGTCACGCATATCCTGTCCTCGGTCGCGCCCGAGCGGGGCGAGGACCAGATGGACCCCGTTCTGGCCTGTGCCGCGATGGAGATCGCCCATGCGCCGATGCTTGAATGGATGGGCTATCTGTCCACCATCGGGGTCTATGGCGACCGTGAGGGCGGCTGGGTCGATGAGTATTCCGAGCGCACGCCCTCGACCGCGCGGGGCCGCGCAAGGCTGCAGGCCGAGGAGATGTGGACACGTCTGGGCCAGATCGCCGATATTCCGGTGAACCTGTTCCGGCTGGCGGGGATCTATGGTCCGGGCCGGGGGCCGTTTGAAAAAGTGCGTCAGGGCAAAGCGCGGATTGTCGACAAGCCCGGACAGGTGTTCTCGCGCATCCATGTCGAGGATATCGCGCAGGTGGTCCATGCCGCGATCATGCGCCGCGATCTGTCGGGGGCGTGGAATGTCTGCGATGATTGCCCCATCGATCCGGGCGAGGTGCTGGCCTATGCTGCCGAGCTGCTGGGCATGCCCAAGCCGCCGGTCGTGGCCTTTGATGAAGCCTCCATGTCGCCCATGGCGCGCAGCTTCTATTCCGAATCGCGTCGGGTGAAGAATGACCGGATCAAGGACGAGCTGGGCGTGACGCTGAAATATCCCGATTACAAAACGGGGCTGAAGGCGCTGCTGGAACAGTCCGAAGGATAAGTTTCAGGCGCCTGTCATCTGGCTGTAAGGTTGGTTTTGAAAACTCTCCGCAACGTCCTTCGTTGTGGAGACCTCCATGATCCTCTCGCCTTTGCGCTTCTCGGCCCTGTCATGGGGGCGTAGCCGTCTGCACGCCCGCCGCGCGCCTTTTCTGGTGATGGTGGTGCTGGCGCTCGTCGTGGCGCTCAGCCCGCCCGAGCCGCGGCGCTACGGGGATCACCTGCAGATCGCTCTGCCGGTTCTGGCGCTGGGCTGCGAGATCGCCAATGGCAATGGTTGGGAATATCTGGGCCGCTATGCGGTGCTCTTTGCCGGTATCCACGGGTCGAAACGCTCTCTCGGGGATATTCCGCTCAACACGCGGCCCAATGGCAAGCCCTTTGGCTTCCCCTCGGGCCATACCGCCACCGCGACGTTCGGCGCTGCGAGCCTCGTAAACAGCTGCCTGCTGTCGAGCCCCGTGGCCAAGGGCGCGGTCATTCTGGCTGCCGCCTTTACCGGCGCGAGCCGCATCCAGTCGCATAACCATGACATCTGGCAGGTTCTGGCAGGTGCGATCTGGGGCATCTTCTGTAACGGAGCCTTCCGGCGCGACAGCTTCATGCGGCGCGGGATCGCGCGCGGGCTGCGCGCTATGGGACGCGGCATCACGCGGGGTGGCAAGGTGGTGGCGCGGGGCACCCGCCGCTGGCTCCGGCTGCAGGTCGGGTTGGGTGTCGAGTCCCTGTCGCGCAAGCGTCTCCAGATCAGGAAAGCAGAAAAGGTAATCTGATCCATGCGACGACATAGCGTCATGGCCGGCCTCCTCATGGCCGGTTTTTCCATATCCGCACCGGCGCTGGCCGAGACGGAGATCTCGCTCTATTCGGGCGCTCAATCGGCGCCGCGTTCGGGGGTCGCTATCTCGGACCATATCGATCTGGGCGACCGCTACATCACCGCAGGTTGGGAGGGGAGATCCTTCAGCAAACCCTATTATTGGGGCGCGCGGGTGACCCGCTGGGAAAATCCGAATTTCGGCTGGGGTGCGGAGTTCACCCATACCAAGGTCTATGCCGATAAGGACACGCTCGCTAAGGCGGGCATGTCGCATTTCGAGTTCTCGGATGGCGAGAATATCGCGACGATCAATGCCATGTATCGCTGGCCCGGCCTCTGGCGTGATCTCTGGCGGCCCGAGATCACGCCCTATGTGCTGGGCGGGATCGGGATCTCCGTGCCGCATGTGGAGACGGTGACGGCACATGACCGCACATGGGGCTATCAGCTGGGTGGTCCTGCGATACGGCTGGGGGCAGGGGTGAGCTATGCCATCAGCACGAACTGGTCGGCCTTTGGCGAATACCAGATGACATGGTCGCGCAATGATGTGGAGTTCGATACCGGCGGCAGCCTGAAGACCGATATCATCACCAATGCGGTGAATATCGGGGTGAGTTACCGGTTTTAAGAAAGCCCCGCCTTGAGGCGGGGCTTTCTTTTTAGGCGGATTGCAGGTTCAGCGGGCGCTCGCGCACGGGGAGGTGGATGATGGCCGACAAAAGCCCGACCCCCACGCCCACCCACCACACGGCGGTGTAATTGCCATACATGTCGTAGAACCTGCCGCCGAGCCAGACACCCAGAAACGCGCCCAGCTGGTGGCTGAAGAACACCACCCCGTAAAGCGTGCCCATATAGCGCAGCCCGTAGATCTGGGCGACGAGCCCCGAGGTGAGCGGCACCGTGGCCAGCCATAGTGCACCCATCACCAGCGAGAAGATCAGCACGCTGGCGGGAGTGATGGGCAGGAGGATGAAGGCACCTGCCGCGATGGTCCGGCCCAGATAGACGGCGGCGAGCAGATATTTCTTTGACCAGCGATGGCCCGCCCAGCCTGCGAATACGGTGCCTGCGATATTGGCCAGACCGATCACGGCGATGGAGACGGCACCGAGCGCCGAAGTGGTCTCGATCCCGAGATTGGCGAGCATCGAGCCCGGAGCGATAGCGCCGCACATCTCGGTGACCATGGCGGGGAAATGCGCGGTGATGAAGCCCAGCTGGTAGCCGCAGGAGAAGAAACCGATGAAAATCAGCGAATAGCTCGGGTCGCGGAAGGCCCGCCCCAGCACTTGCCCCATGCTCTCGCTCGGGCCGGGGCTGGCGGCTTCGGGGGCGCGCAGCATGGGCAGCAGCGACAGGGTGGCAAGGATCATCAGCGCGAAGATCAGGAAGACGCTCTGCCAGCTCATATAGGCCAGAAGGATCTCGGCCAGAGGCGCGCCGAAGACCTGCCCTGCCGAGCCTGCCGCGGTGGCGATACCAAGCGTCAGCGAGCGGTTCTTGTCGGAGCTGGCGCGCCCGACGATGGCAAGGATGACGCCGAAGCCCGTGCCTGCGATGCCGAAGCCCACCAGCGTCTCGAGGAACTGGTGTTGCAGCGGCGTGGTGGCGAAGGACGAGAAGACGAGCCCCCCTGCATAGAGGAAGGCGCCCAGAATGATGGCGCGGCGGTCCCCGAAACGCTCGGCAATGGCGCCGAAGATCGGCTGGCCGATGCCCCAGAACAGATTCTGGATGGCGATCGCCAGCGAGAATTCCGCGCGGGGCCAGTCGAATTCCTCGGCAATCGGGATCTGGAAGACCCCGAAGCTTGCGCGGATGGCGAAGCTGAGCATCAAGATCACGGCGGATCCGACGAGGATCGGGGTGAAAAGGCGTTGGTTATGCATGGTGGCTCCTGTCTTGCGGACAGGTTTGGCAGATCGCATGATCGCGTCAAGCGGCGGCTTGTGATGGATACAATCGAAAGGGGCGCTGCCCCTCTGGCCCGTTCCGGGCCATTCACCCCGGGATATTTCTAGACGCTGGAAGAGAGGCGCTCTGCGGCGGCCCGTCCTGCCGCGAAGCCCGTGGCAAAGCAGGCGGTCAGCAGATAGCCACCCGTGGGGGCCTCCCAGTCGAGCATCTCGCCCGCCGCGAAAATACCCGGCAGGGCGCGGAGTTCGAGATCGGAGGTCAGGGCGCGGGCGCTGATGCCGCCTGCGGTGGAGATGGCTTCCTCGATCGGGAAAGGGGCGCCCAGGGGCACGGGGAGATGTTTCAGCAGCGCCGCGAGGGCTTCGGGGTCCTGTGGCAGCGGGCGGGCCCATTCGTTGAGCAGTGCCAGTTTCACGGGATCGAGCCTTGTCGCTTTGCGCAGATGGTTCGAGAGGCTCTCCTTGCCGCGGGGACGGGCGAGGCGGTCTGTCAGCGTGGCGATGTCGGTATCGGGCAGGAGGTCGAGAGCGAGCGGGTAGCCGTTGCGCAGTTTGGACGAGATCTCGTAGATCCCGCCGCCCTCGAAGCCACGGGCGGAGAGGATACATTCCGCGCGCAGGCTCTGCGCTCCGACCAGAAAGGCAATGGATTTGAGCGGCTTGCCGAAATGGGGCTGCATATGGGGTGACCATGCAACATGGAAGCCCATATTGGCAGGGCGGAAGGGGGCGAGGTCTATGCCCTTGATCGCAAGCAGGCCCGCCCAATGACCGGTGGAGCCAAGGCGGGGCCAGGAGGCACCGCCCAGAGCGAGCACGCAGACCTTGGCGTCAACGGGCTGCGGCCCTTCGGGCGTGTCGAAGAGGAAGGCGCGGCCATCCCATCCGGTCCAGTGCCAGCGGGTGTGGCGCTGGACGCCGAGCGCGTCGAGGCGGGAGAGCCATGCGCGCAGGAAGGGCGAGGCTTTCATGCCGGTCGGGAAAACGCGGCCGCTCGAGCCGGTGAAGATATCGATACCCAGATCGCGGGCGAAGTCCTGCATCTGGGCGCTTCCGAAAGCGGTCACATAAGGGTGGATCCACGTTTCGGGATACTGCGCGGCAAGGGCCTCGGGCGGTTCGTCCTTGGTGAGGTTCAGCCCCGATTTTCCCGCCATCAGGAATTTGCGCGCAGGTGTGGGCATGGCATCGGCCAGAATGACCTTATGGCCCGCACGGGCGATCTGTTCGGCGGCCATCAGCCCTGCGGGGCCTGCGCCGATCACGAGCGCGGTCATCGTCTGGCCATCATCGAGAGCCGCAGGAAGGCGCGTTCGATCAGTGCCATCTGCGGCGCGCGCGAGGCCGAGCGAAGCGTGAGGTCGGTCTCGATCAGGATCTGGAGGGCCTCCTCGAGGCGGAACATGCCCCAGCTTTGCGCCTGTCTCTGCATCCGGTCGCGGCGCGGGCCGAAAATCGGCGGGCGCATCTTGGCGATACCTGCTCCCGGACCACCCGGATCGGAGGCCGCGGCATGGAGCGCGCGGAAATGGCGTAGCGCCTGGATGGCGAGCGCCACCGGCTGGATGCCCTGACCGGTGAGACGGGTCATCATCGGCCCGAGCTCGTTGGCACGGCCTTCTGCCACGATATTGAGCAGATCATCGGTGCCTGCCTCGATCGTGGCGGGCGCACAGGCATGGATATCGGCGGGCGTCACCGGCGTGTTCTCGCCATGCATATAGAGCGCGAGCTTGTCCACCGTTTGCCGGAAATCCCCCGGATCGAGGGCACGGGCGAGATTGTGCAGATCGGTTGTCGCCTCGGGCGTCATCTGGGCGATGCCCGCGCGTTTGAGAATATCCTCGATTTCCTCGCGCGAGGGCGGGTCATCATAGATGCCGATGGCATAGGCGTTCTGGTGGGTCTCGAAAACCTTGCGCAGCTTGGATTTGGCGGTGAGCGAGCCGGCGGTGACGATGATCTGCGCATCGCCGCCATGCCAGTCCTTTACCGCCCCCGCGATGGTATCGGCCAGCCCGTCGGTCGCCTGCTCGACAAAGACCGCGCGCGGGCCCGGGAAAAAGCCCACGGCCTTCACCGCATCTGCCAGCATCGCACCATCACGGCGCAGCTCGGAGGCCTCGATCCGCGTAAGCCGCATCTCCTCCTCGGCCGTGGGGCCAAGGAGCGCCTTGATCACCTCCTGCCGCCGCAGGGCCACCCGCATCGCATCGGCCCCGAAAATCAGGAGCCCCATACGGTCGGGGTCGGGCTTGGCAAAATAGCGCGTGGCGGCAATGCCGGTGAGTTTCATGCCGGTCTCTCTATCAGCCTTGTCAGAGGCCTATTCGGGAAGCGATCCGGCCTGTGCCAGAAGGCGTGTCACGGTCTGGTCGGCCAGAATGGTCATCAGCCGTTTATGGGCATCGCGCTCGGCGGTCTGGGTGGCCACGATCGTGCCGGTGGCCGACCAGCTGGTGAAGGAGGCCACGCGGCCCGTCAGCAGCACCGCATTGCTGGCAGTGTCGTAGAGCCGGTAGGTGGCCGTGCCGTTGAGCGAATAGCGGTTGGTGACGTCATCGCGGCTGATCGCCTGATCCATCACATCGGTCGTGATGGTGTAGGACAGCCGGTAGCGCGGGGAGGTGGCGGGATTGAGCCGCTCCGAGATGCGCCGGACATAGGCGAAATCATCCGTCGTTTGCGGGGCATCCACCTCGACGCCGGACAACAGCTTGGCCCCGCCGCCCTTGGGCCCATAGGCGGGGGTAAAACCGCAAGCGGCGAGTGCGGGGGCGGCAAGCGCCCCCAGCAGGAAGGTTCGGCGGTTAGATGACCACATTGACGATACGCCCCGGAACAACGATCAGTTTCTTGGGCTGACCACCGGCCAGCGCCTTTTGCACATGCTCGTCTGCCAGAACCAGTTTTTCAACCTCGTCTTTGGGCATATCCTTCGGCACGCTCAGTTCCGAGCGGCGTTTGCCATTGATCTGGATCGGCAGGGTGACATTGTCATCCACCACCAGTGCCGGATCGGCCTTGGGCCATGCGGCTTTGACAACGAAGCCCTCGCCGCCCATCAGCGCCCAGATATCCTCGGCCAAGTGGGGCACCATCGGCGACATCAGCTGGGCGGTCAGCTTCATCGCCTCACGGCGCGCGGCGTTGGAGGCGTTCGTCTTCGACAGGGTATTGGCCTGTTCGTAGAGTTTCGCGATGGCCTTGTTGAAGGCGAAGCCCTCAATGGATTTCGTGATCTCGTCGATGGCCTTATGGGTCGCGCGCAGCAGATCCTCGTCGGCTTTCGCGTCACCATCAACCCCTTCGGCAATGTCATTGGCGATGCGCCAGACACGGGCCAGGAACTTCGAGGCCGCTTCCGCACCCGCAGCCGTCCATTCGACATCACGCTCGGGCGGGCTGTCGGACATGACGAACCAGCGCGCGGTATCGGCGCCGAAATCGCGGATGATATTCATCGGGTCCACGACATTGTTCTTAGATTTCGACATCTTGGCCGAGGGCACCACGGTGACCTTTTCGCCGGTGGCCTTCACATAGGTGCCATCTTCACGCTCCTCGACCTGTTCGGGATAGTGATAGACAGGGCGTCCATCGGCACCGGTGGTCTTGAAGATCGCATGCGTCACCATGCCTTGGGTGAACAGCGCGTTGAAGGGCTCGCGGGCGCTGTCGGGCAGGTGGCCCGTCTCGTTCATCGCACGGGCGAAGAAGCGCGAATAGAGCAGGTGCAGGATCGCATGCTCGATGCCGCCGATATACTGGTCGACATTCATCCAGTATTTGGTCTCGTCGGTGGTGGGCGTATCGGCGCTCGCGCAAGTGAAGCGCGAGTAATACCACGAGCTGTCCACGAAGGTGTCCATCGTGTCGGTCTCGCGCTTGGCCGCCGTGCCACATTTCGGGCAGGCGCAATCGCGCCATGTCGGGTGACGGTCCAGCGGGTTGCCGGGCACATCAAAAGTGACGTCATCGGGCAGGCGGACGGGCAGGTTGGCCTTCGATTCGGGAACCACGCCGCAAGTCGGGCAATGGACAACCGGAATCGGGCAGCCCCAATAGCGCTGGCGCGACAGGCCCCAGTCGCGGAGGCGGAACTTGGTCACGCCTTTGCCGAAGCCCTTGTCTTCGGCGACCTTGATGGCAGCCGCCACAGCTTCTTCACCAGTCTGGACTTCGGCGCCCGCGAAACCGCGGATGTAGCGGACCTTCTCGGTCTTGGCGGGCACGAAGGCCTCGGTCAGCGCCGTCTCTTCCGCGCCCTCGGCTGCGAAGACCGGCGTGATTGGCAAGCTGTATTTGGTGGCAAACTCGAAATCGCGCTCGTCATGGGCAGGGCAGCCGAAGATCGCGCCGGTGCCATAATCCATCAGGATGAAGTTGGCGACCCAGACCGGCAGTTCCCAATTGGGGTCGAGCGGGTGCTTCACGCGGATGCCGGTATCGCGGCCCAGCTTCTCGGCGGTCTCGATCGCTTCTTCGGTGGTGCCGCCCTTGCGGCACTCGGCGAGGAAAGCGGCAAATTCGGGGTTGCCCTTCTCCAGCTCTTTCGCCAGCGGGTGATCGGGCGAGATCCCCACAAAGCCCGCACCCATCAGCGTATCGGGGCGGGTGGTATAGCACTCGATGGTTTCAAAACCCGCAGGCGCGTTCAGCGTCTCGAAGCCGAATTCCAGACCCTGCGACTTGCCGATCCAGTTGGCCTGCATCAGGCGCACCTTCTCGGGCCAGTCCTTCAGATTATCGAGGCTGTCCAGGAGATCGCCGGCCATATCGGAGATCTTGAAGAACCATTGCGTCAGTTCCTTACGCTCGACATCTGCGCCCGAGCGCCAGCCCTTGCCGTCGATCACCTGCTCGTTGGCCAGAACCGTCATATCGACCGGATCCCAGTTCACGATGGCGTTCTTGCGGTAAACCAGACCCTTTTCGAGCATATCAAGGAACATCGCTTGCTGCTGGCCGTAATATTCGGGGTCGCAGGTCGCAAATTCGCGCGTCCAGTCAAGCGAGAAGCCCAAGGGGCGCAGCTGGCCCTTCATCGTCTCGATATTGGCATAGGTCCAGTCCTTGGGGTGACCGCCCGAAGCCATCGCCGCATTCTCGGCGGGCATCCCGAAGGCATCCCAGCCCATCGGGTGCAGCACGGCCAGACCGCAGCTCATCTTGTAGCGGGCAACCACATCCCCCATGGTGTAGTTGCGCACATGGCCCATATGGATGCGCCCCGACGGATAGGGGAACATCTCGAGCACATAGTATTTCTCTTTATCGGCATCCGGCTTGGCGGTGAACACACCGGCCTCCGCCCATGCGTCTTGCCATTTCTGTTCGGATTGGCCCGGTGCGTATTGCGCCATGTCTCGCCCCTTGAGCTGCGAATAACTGTCTTTGGGTGCTTGCTACACTGTCCACAGGGCCAAGGTCCAGACAGCTTGGGGAGAAAGCATGGCTGCAATGCAAAACGCCCGACACTGTGGCCGGGCGTCTGTCGGGGATGTCGGGAAGCTTTACAGCTTCGAATCGGCCACACGGATCTGGCGGGCACGGGTCAGGATCGCATCCTCGACCGCCTGCACCGTTTGCGCCGAGACCGCGCCGCCGCGGCTTTCCAGCGAGACTTTCAGCGAGCGCGCATCGAGAGCCGGATCGGTCACATGGATCGTGGCGCGGTAAGCGCGCCCACCACCCGGAGGGGTGCCATAGCCCGTCACGATCACGCCGGTGAAGGGATCGACCGACTGGATCGGCAGGAAGTCGAGCACTTCGAGGCTGGCTTGCCAGATGTATTTATTGACCTCGACGGTCACATTCGGGTCGTCATTGTTCTTGAACAGATCGAACAGGGTCGAACGGGCACCACGATCTGCGGGGTCGGTGCGCACTTCGGTTCCGACATCACCACTGATATGCGATTCCGAGGCTACATCGCGATAGCCACCTTCGGGCGCGTTTTTCTGATTCCATGCAATGCCTTGGCCGCAAGCCGCCAGAGACAGGATAAGGCCGCCGAGTGCCGTCATACGGATGGTCTTTTGGATCGTCATCAAAACGCTGCCCCCTGATCGCCTGCCACGCACTCTATATACATGTGCAGGATCTAGTATCGTCCAATGATTTTGTCCTTATCTTATGGGTCATGGGCGGACAAGGCATTTCCCCGCAATCATTTGTCATCTGGCGGCGGTCCCGCGGCGGGGATCCGCCCGATGGCTCGCAAACGGGGTGTGGCAAGAGTGCACCACGAAAATGTGCCTGTGCTCACGGGGCTTTGCTTTTCGTTGCAATGCGGACTGGGGGAGGCGAAAAGACTGCATACCCAATTCGGATTTCCCTGAGTTGGGATTGACCTTAGAGACAATGAGGGAAAACGATGAAAAAGGTTCTCTTCGCGACGACCGCTCTGGTCCTGTCCGCAGGCGTCGCAGCAGCAGAAGTTTCGCTTTCGGGCGACGGCCGTATGGGTGTTGTCTATGACGGCGACAACGCAAACTTCAACTCGCGCGCTCGTGTGAAATTCACCCTGTCGGGCGAATCCGACTCGGGTCTGGCCTTCGGCGGCGCATTCCGCGTTGACCAAGAAGACGAAAAGGGTGGTTCGGCTTCGCAAGGCGCAGCTGGTTCGGTCTTCGTTTCGGGCGCCTTCGGCCGCGTTGAAATGGGTGACGTTGTTGGCGCACCGGAAGCTCTGTTCGGCGACTTCTACGAAGTTGGCTACACCGACCTCGACGGTAACGGCGGCAACGACATCGGTTACCTGACCGGCGACAGCGCGAACTTCACCGAAAACGACAACCCGGAACTGCTGTACACCTACTCGACCGGCCCGGTCTCGCTGGCAGCATCGTTCTCGGACGGCACCAACCCCTCCGCTCCGGTTGATGGCCAAGAGATGGCAATCGCTGGTGCGTACACCTGGACCAACTACACCTTCGGCGCAGGCTACGAGTATATCGACGGCGGCGACACCGGTGTTGACGCTGGCCAAGTTGACCTCGCAATGGTTGCCGCTCTCGGCGCGACCAACGTGAAAGTCTTCTACGCAACCGGTACGCAAGACTCGACGCTGGACAACAACTTCGGCATCGGCGCTGACTACACCATGGATGCATGGACCTTCGGCGGCTACGTTCAGTACACCGACCTCGACGGCGACACCTTCGCAGGCGACACCGCAGCTGACAACGCTGTTTGGTACGGCGTTGGCGCTTCCTACGATCTGGGCGGTGGCCTGTCGGTTAAAGGCGGTATCGCTGACTCCGACCTCAAAGACACCGACATGATCGCCGACCTCGGCATGAAGTTCTCGTTCTAATCCTTTCAGGATCTGAACCGGACTACGGAAGAGCGGGCCTTGTGCCCGCTCTTTTGCATTTGGGCTTTGCCTTTTGGCGCTGCACATGGTGTTTTGCCCCCGAACCTATCCGGGAAAGGGCAAGATCATGGGGCTTGAAGAGATTATCGAGCGGATCGCCACCGCAGAGAAACGCGCAGGCCGCGCGCTTGGCTCGGCCGAGCTGATCGCGGTGTCCAAGGTCCAGCCGCCAGAGCGCGTCGAGGCAGTGCTGGAACAGGGCCATCGTCTGTTTGGCGAGAATTACGTTCAGGAAGCGCAGGGCAAATGGCCGGCATGGCGCGAGGCCTATCCCGATGTGCGGGTGGAAATGATCGGCCCGCTGCAATCGAACAAGGCGAAACTGGCGGTGGAGCTGTTCGAGGCGATCCATTCGGTGGACCGCATGTCGCTGGCGAAAAAGCTCGCCGGTCTGGCGCAAGAGCGTGGCCAGACGCCCGATCTTTTCGTGCAGGTGAATACGGGGCGCGAGCCGCAAAAGGCCGGTATCCTGCCCGAGGATCTGGACGGGTTCATCAAGGATCTGATCGCGATGGACCTCCCCGTGCAGGGGCTGATGTGTATCCCGCCCGAGGGCGAGCCCGCCCGCCCGCATTTCGATGCACTGGCCGAGATGGCGCGCCGCAACGGGCTGTGGGGCCTGTCGATGGGCATGTCATCGGATTTCGAAGAGGCGATTGCCGCAGGGGCGACCCATGTGCGCGTCGGCTCGGCCATTTTTGGCGCGCGCCACTATAAGGCCTAGGCCTTATCGCGCTGTTTTGCAGTGCGAGTTTGCGGATAACAGGCAAGGGGCGGGATCAGAAGTGTCTCGCCCTGTTGCACAGTCCGCGCCAGCCAGATCAGGTGATCGCGCCGGAACGCCAGACATCCCGCCGTGGGATAGCCCGCACGGCGGCGCTGATGCAGGAAGATGGCCGAGCCTTTGCCCGCCTCCGCCTGCGGGTAGTTCCAGCTGGTCAGCAGGATGATATCGTAAAGCGGATCGGCACGGCGCAGGACCTCGTGGCCAGGCCCGAAGGGTGCGCGGACCTGCTGGTTATAGGCGGGATGATCTGACGCATCACACCACAGATCGCGCGGGCCTATAGGCGTGGCCCAGGGCTGGGGGGCGGCCATCCGGTCGGCGCGGTAGCGCATGCCCATGATCTGCAGCGCGGCAATCGGGGTCGCGCCATCGCCCTCGCGTTTGTTGACCGACAACCCGCCGCGCCCGATCTCCACCGGCAGGGTCCGCCCGCGCATCAAAAGCCCCGCAGGCGTGAGGCGCATCACAGGATATGCCCCGATTTGGCGGCTTTGGTGGCCAGATAATTGGCGTTGAAGCGGCTCATGCCCACCTTCAGCGGCACCCGCTCGACCACCTCTATTCCGTGGCTTTGCAGCATATCGACCTTCTTGGGATTGTTGGTCAGCAGGCGGGTCTTGCTGAAGCCGAGCCGTTTCAGAAGTGCCGCGCCGATGCGGAAATCACGCTCGTCATCCTCGAAGCCCAAGCGGTGATTGGCATCGACTGTGTCGAATCCCTGATCCTGCAGCGAATAGGCGCGCATCTTGTTGGCCAGCCCGATCCCGCGCCCTTCCTGATTGAGATAGAGCAGAACACCCGCCCCGTTCTCGCCCATCTGGCGCAGGGCGGCATCGAGCTGCGGGCCGCAATCGCATTTCAGCGAGCCTAGCACATCGCCGGTGAAACAGGCCGAATGGAGCCGCGCGAGCACGGGCTTTGCACGGTCTGGCGAGCCGATCTCGATGGCGTAATGTTCCTCGGCGCCGTTATCGGGGCGGAACACATGCACGCGGCCTGCCTCGGAGGCCCGCATCGGCACCCGCGCGGCGGATACCGGCGCGAAACGGGCCTCGGCTGCGAGGTTTTCCATCGCTTCTGCGCTCTCCAGGCGCGTCAGCCCGTCGGGCGCTTGCGCCACGCTGACCAGCAGCGCCGAGGGCAGAAGCTGTGCCGATTTAACCAGCTGGATCGCCGTGCGGGCAATCTGTGCATCGCCTTCGCGCAGGGTTTTGAGCGGGCCTTTCATCGGGGTCGCCAGATCATCCGCCGGATCGGCGATGGCACGCAGCCAGCGCAGATCGGCATCTGCGGGCACCCAGACGCGGGCGAGATCCTCGTCATAGACGCGGGCCTTGAGCGTCTCGGCCCGCCATGAGGTGATCGCAAGCGTCAGTGGACCCAGCTCCCGCATCGCCGCAAGGCGCGCCGGATCGAGCGTCTCGACCGAAGCGGCGAGCGTCGTGTCATCAAGCACGACCGGCAGGCCCATACGCAGATCGGCGCGGGCGCGGTTGAGTCGTTCGGCAGGCGAGGGGCATAGAGAACCGGTCATCATGCGGAACTGATAGCCAAGCCTGAAACAAATTGAAACATATCTTGGCGTTTCGACACGTCCGCGTGAGAAAGATTTCACCCCCCTTGTCGTTTTGTCACTTCGGAACAATGTCTAACCCGAGCAACACGAGACTTGGCGGTGCCGCGACCCTTTCGGGGGCCTGTCCGCCGGAACGGAGGCATGAATGTCAGGTTTGAAGAAAATCCTTTTGGTCGATGACGACACCGATCTGCGCGAGGCACTGGCCGAGCAACTGGTCGCCACGGAGGATTTCGATGTATTCGAGGCCGGCACCGGCGCGGAAGCGGTCGAGAAGGCGAAAGCCGGACTGTATGATCTGGTCCTTCTGGATGTGGGTCTGCCCGATACCGATGGCCGCGAGCTGTGCAAGAAGCTGCGCAAGCAAGGCGTGAAATGTCCGATCCTGATGCTGACCGGCCATGACACCGACGCCGATACAATTCTCGGTCTCGACTCGGGCGCCAATGACTACATCACCAAACCGTTCAAGTTCCCCGTGCTTCTGGCCCGCCTGCGCGCCCAGCTTCGCACGCATGAACAGTCGGAGGATGCTGTTTTCCAGCTCGGCCCATATACTTTCAAACCCTCGCTCAAGCTGCTTGTCGACGATAAGGACAAGAAGATCCGCCTGACCGAGAAAGAGACCAATATCCTCAAATTCCTCTATCGGGCCCCCGATGGTGTGGTGCCGCGCGATATCCTGCTGCATGAGGTCTGGGGCTATAATGCGGGCGTCACCACCCATACGCTTGAAACCCATATCTACCGCCTGCGCCAGAAGATCGAGCCCGATCCCACCAATGCGCGCCTGCTGGTGACCGAATCCGGTGGCTACCGTCTGGCCGCCTGAGCCTTCGCCTTCCTCTTATTGTCTCTAAGGGAAATCTATGGCGAAACGGCCCTACCCGTCGCGGGGTGGGGCCATTTTATATGGTTACTTGGCCATACCCAAAGTCATATCCATGCAGAGCGGTGCGTTGAGCGGCGTGCCTGCCGCGCGGATCGTGCGCAACTTGGCCTTATAGGCTGCGGCCATGGGCAGGGCAGGGATCAGCGGTGTGACGACAGCCATCGCATCGGGGGTTCCGATCTCGCGATCGATCTCGTCGACGATCTGGTCCGGCGGCGTTTCGGGGGCGAGGTTGAGCCGCCACATCGCCATTTCCAGCATGGTCGCAGGGCGGCGTGCCTCGAAGGCGCTGCCCAGACTGTTGCTCGTGCCGTTATCGGGCGGTTCGATCGCACCCATGCGGTTGGCGGCGACATCAGCGGCTTGTGCCGCAGCAAAGACCTCCAGTGCCTGACGGAACCCCTTGCCCGCATCAAAGGTATAGAGTTGCGAGAATTGCGGCACGTCGCAATAGCCCAACTGGTCGGGATCGGCACCGGTCTGGGCCATCCATGCGGTCAGGAGCGGAAGACCTTCCCGTGGGAGCGGACTGAATTTCGCCTGGCCCAGCTCGGTGGTCAGGGTGAAGCCGCCCGCCGCGTTGCCTGCCACTTTCGCACCGTTCATCCGGCGGATGAGGGGCTCGAAATAGAGCTTCTGGTCGGCGGTCGGATCGCCTGACTTGCGGTTGGCATCGCTCGGCTTGTCATCACGGGTCACGTTGCGGTCGGTCACCTTCAGCGTGCCGTCCTTCTCGCTATAACGCAGCTTCAGCCCGTCCCAAAGCATGTCGCAATAATCGGTGTCGCGGCAGGCCGTGGCATCGGGGGGCGTGATCGACGCATAGGTCACCGTGATCGTCGTTCCGTCGACCTGCAGATGGATATAGCGCGGATCGGTCTTCTCGGTATCGAGAATCGGGGTCGCCAGAAGATAGCCGCCATCAGGCAGGGCATGGGCCATATCGGCCCAGAGCAAAGCAGGAATCAGACAGAAAAGCGCACGCATGCCAAAGATCCGGAAGAACTCCTTCTTTCGTAGCCTGCGCCGCGTTCGCTGCGCAAGGCCGCAACGCAGATAAAACGTTTCATGCCCGCCAATATTACAACCGGACGGCGTATCCTGTGGCGATCAGACCGTGGGATAGGCTTCGGCTTCGGCCTCTTCCAGATCGATCCCCAGCGCCTCTGCCCCGAGTTCCAGATGTTCGGCCAGAAGAGGGTTGTCCAGAAGATACTCGGCCGTCGGAACAGAGGCTTCGGTCCGCGCCATTTCGATCGCGTCCTCGAGGTCTTCGGCGTCATAGGTGTCGCGTCCGATCCACATGATCGCGGTCAGGTCGGCCTGCTCGTCCTCGTTCATGGCGGCAATGAAGCCCTTCAGCTCACGCGCCTTGCCGCTGCCGGGGATATCGGCATCGAATTTACGCGCGCGAAGGATAACAGTGGCAAGTTTGGATGGGGATAGCGTCAGCATGGGTTTGTCCTCCATATGGATCAAGTGTCGCGCTATCTCCAGCATCGGGCAAGTGAAATCAGCGGGCCCCTAATCTTGCGACGTATCGTCAGCCAGAAGCGGCGAGGACAGGGTGCGCGGATGCGCCTCGACGAAGGTGGGGCTCTCCATGCTGTTCTCCTCGGGCACCACGCCCATTACCTCGAACCGCCGCGCCGCCGGCAGGACACGCCCCTCGAGCGAGCCCACGGCCTTGTTATAGCGGTCCACCGATTGCGTGAGGGCGCGGCCTATCCCGTCCACATGGGTGCCGAAGACCTTCAGCCGGTCATAGAGATCGCGAGCGGTTTTCTGCACTTCCAGGGCGTTACGCGCCATACGCTCCTGCTGCCAGCCATAGGCGATGGCCTTGACCAGCGCCATCAGCGTGGTGGGCGTGGCGATCAGCACCTTCTGCGCGAAGGCGTAATCGATCAGACCGGGATCGGCTTCGGCTGCCGCCGATACGAAGGTCTCGCCGGGGATGAACATCACCACGAAATCGGGCGTGCCCTCGATCTGGGACTGGTAGGATTTGGAGGCCAGCTGCTTCACATGGGTGCGGATATGGCTGGCATGGCGGGCCAGCTGGGCCGCCTGCTGGTCTGGTGTCTCGGCATCGAGCGCATCCAGATAGGCCTCGAGCGGTGTCTTGGCATCCACCACGATCGAGCGCCCGCCCGGAATATGCACCACCGCATCGGGGCGGCGCGCGCCCTCGTCTGTCGCCAGATGCTGCTCCAGATGGAAATCGACATTTTCCGTCATTCCCGCCATCTCGAAGACCTGTTTCAGCTGCATCTCGCCCCAGCGGCCACGGGTCTTGGGCGCGCGCAGGGCCTGCACCAGCTTGCGGGTTTCCATCCCCAGATGGGCCTGCCCCTCGGCCAGCGCCTTCACCTGGTTATGGATCGCGCCATAAGCCTCGCCACGGGCCTTTTCCAGCTCGGCGATCTTGGTGCCCATCTCGCCCAGACGCTGGTCGAGCGGTTTTACCAGATGCTCTATCGCGGCGCGGCGACGATCGAGCTCTTCCTGCGCGCCTTGGCTGTGGGTCTGGAACCGCTCCGAAACGAGCTTCAGGAACGCTTCCGAGTTCTGCTGCAACACACCCGAGGCCACATGCGAGAACCGGTCCTCGATCTCGCGCTTCATGCCGCGCAGCTCCTCGAGCCGCGCCTCGTGCTCGCGCTTGAGCGAGTGGAAGGCCTGCTCGGCCTGCACACGGTGGCGGTATTCGCCTTCCAGCCGCGCACGGGTCTGGCGCAGCTCGTCCATGACCTCCGGCAGACGCTGGGAATTGGCTTCCTCGACCAGAAGCGCCTCGCGCATCCGCCGCGCCTCGCCTTCCCATGCGCGGGTCTGCGCGAGCGAGGCTTCCGCACGGCCCGCGCGGCGCAGGGTCGCCACCAGCGCCAAAAACAGCAGGGCCGCCAATGCGGCCAGCCCGAGAAGGAGAGGATCGTTCATCAAATGTTCCAAAGGCGGTGTCCGTTACACATAAAGGCCGGAGATCAGGTGCGGCCGAAAAGCCGCTCGATATCCGAAAGCTTCAACTCGACATAGGTGGGGCGGCCATGATTGCATTGACCGGAATGGGGCGTGGCCTCCATCTCGCGCAGGAGCGCGTTCATCTCCTCGGCGCGCATCTGACGCCCCGAGCGGATGGAGCCGTGACAGGCCATGCGCGACAGAACCGCCTCGATCTTGGCCTGCACCAGCTGGCTATCGCCCAGATCGGAAAGCTCATCCAGCACATCACGCAGCATCGCCTCGGCATTGATCTCGCCCAGAATCGCGGGGGTCTCGCGCACGGCGATGGCGCTGCCACCAAATTCCTCGATGCTCAGGCCCAGTTTGGACAAGGTATCGGCATGGTCCAGCAGAAGCGCCGCATCCCCTGCCGACAGCTCGACGATCTCGGGGATCAGGAGCGCCTGTGCGGGCACGCCGTTTTCGGCCATCTGGCGCTTGAGGCGCTCATAGACGAGCCGCTCATGGGCGGCATGCTGGTCTACGATCACCATCCCGCGCTCGGTTTGGGCCACGATGTAATTCTCGTGGAGCTGCGCACGCGCCGCGCCCAAGGGGCGGGCGGTCAGATCGGGGGCGGCGGGGGCAGTTTCAAACCGCGCCGACGGGGCGTCATAGGTAGGCTGCGCCTCGTGGAAGGCCGTGGTTTCCGCGAAGCCTTCCTGTGGGGGGGAGGGACAGGCTGGCGCAGGGTAGGCGGGCGCGGGACGGAAATCGGGCGCTTGGGCGGCATAGGCGGCGCGGGTCGCGCCCATGCTGGGCCGGTCCATCTGGTAGATGCGGGCAAAGGTCTGCTGCGCCGCCGGTTCTGGTCGTGCTTCGGGCCGGAAGGCCGCCAAAGTCGCATCGGCCACGGTGCTCGAGGCACGATGCCCTGCCCCCCCCAGCGCCGCCCGCAGACCCGAAACGATCAGCCCGCGCACCACTTGGGATTCGCGAAAGCGCACCTCCGCCTTGGCGGGGTGCACGTTCACATCAACCCGCTCGGGATCACAGCTGATAAACAGCGCCGCCGCCGGATGCCGCTCGCGCGAGAGGAAATCCATATAGGCCGCGCGCAAGGCGCCGATCAGCATCTTGTCGCGCACGGGGCGGTTATTGACGAACAGGAACTGTTCCACCGCGGCACCACGCGAATATGTGGGCAGCGCCGCATAGCCCGTCAGCCGCACCCCCTCGCGCTCGGCGTCGATCGGGATCGCATTATCGGCAAATTCGCGGCCGATCACGCGGGCCAGCCGCATCCCCAGCGCATCGAACATCTCGCCCTGTTCGGCATCGAACCGGAAGATCTCGCGCTCGCGCTTGCCATCGGTGACATCGCGCAGGGTGAAGCTGATCTTGGGTTCGGCCATCGCCAGACGCTTCATCACATCCGAGATCGCCTGCGCCTCGGCACGGTCGGTGCGCATGAATTTCAGCCGCGCGGGGGTCGCGTAGAAGAGATCACGCAGCTCGACGACGGTGCCGCGGTTCAGTGCGGCCGGTTTCACGGCCCCGATCTGCCCGCCATTCACGGTGATGGTGGCCGCGTCAAACCCTTCGGCGCGCGAGGTGATGGTCAGCCGCCCGACCGATCCCAGCGAGGGCAGCGCCTCGCCACGGAAACCGAAGGTGTGGATGTTCAGCAGATCCGATCCGTCGATCTTGGAGGTGGCATGGCGCGAGAGCGCCAGCGGCAGATCCTCGGCAGTCATGCCACAGCCATTATCGGTGATGCGGATCATCGTTTTGCCGCCATCGGCATAAGCGACATCCACCCGCGTGGCGCCCGCATCGATGGCGTTTTCCACCAGTTCTTTCACGGCGGAGGACGGGCGCTCGACCACCTCGCCTGCCGCGATGCGGTTGGCGGCGGCGTCATCAAGCTGCCGGATGACGGGGCGCATAGAATGCGTAACGGGGGGATGCATATTGGGGGTGTCGAGCGTCATGCCACCAGACCTAGCATAAATGAAGCCCGTCCGAAACGGGTCCGGACGGGCTTTTCTGTGGATATCTGGCAAGCGGGTGTCGGGGCCTACTCGAGCCCTGTGGGTTTGCCCACAACCACGAATCGCAGATCATCGGCCTTCAACAGGCGCTTGGCGACACGGGCCACATCGTCCTTGGTCACCGCGTCGATCTTGGCATTGCGGGTGTTGATATAATCGGCGGGCATGTCAGAAAGCTGCATCCCCGCGAGAATCCCCGCGATCTGGCCATTCCCATCGAAGCGCAACGGGTAAGCGCCGGTCAGATAGGTCTTGGCATCGGTGAGTTCCTTATCGGTGATATCACCGGTGGCGGCCTTGGCCCATTGATCCTTCACCACCTTGATCGCCTCGGCGGTCTTGTCGTTGGCCGAGGAGAACCCGCCCTGCCATGTCTTGGCCAGATCCTGATCGACGAGATAGGTGTAGATACCATAGGTCAGCCCGCGCTTCTCGCGCACCTCGTCCATCAGCCGCGAGGAGAACCCGCCCGCACCGAGGATCTGGTTGAGCACGAAGGCCGCGAAGAAATCGGGATCGTCCATACCGATACCCGCCTGACCGAAGACCACCACCGATTGCGGTGTGTCGAAATCGACGACTGTGGTGCCACCGGTCAGTGCGAGTTTGGCGGGGGCAGGCATATCGGCACCCGTGGCGGGCAGATCGCCCAGAAGATGGTCCAGCATCGGGCCCAGCTGGGCGGCGGTGATATCGCCAACAGCCGAAACCACCATGCGGTCTTTCGCCATCACGCGGGCTTTCGCGTCGAACATATCCTCGCGGGTCAGTGCCGCCACGCTATCGGCCGTGCCGTTGATCGAGCTGCCATAGGGATGGTCGCCAAACGCCTCATGGGCGAAGGTCTTGGAGGCGAGAGCGTTCGGATCCTGCGCGTTGGAGGCGATGATGGCCTGCACCTGACCGCGCACACGATCCACCGCCGACTGGTCGAAGCGCGGATTGATCAACGCCTGCCGCAGCAGATCCACCGCCTGATCGCGGTTCTCGCTGAGCATCCGCGCACTGATGGTCAGCGTGTCATCGCCCACATCAAAACCGAAATTGGCCGCCAGCCCCTCTTCGGCGGCGGCAAAATCCTGCGCCGACATATCGCCCGCGCCCTCTTCGAGCGTGGCGGTCATCAGATTGATCTCGCCGCGTTTGTTGGGCGCATCGAGGCTCGCGCCGCCCTTGAAACTGATGCGCAGCGCGGTGAAGGGGATGTCATGCGCCTCGACGAGCCATGCCTTGATGCCGCCCTCCGAGGTCACCTGCTGGATGTCGAGCGCACGGGCAGGCACCGAAAGGGTCAGCGCGAAAAGACCTGCAAGCAAAAGCCGGATCATTGTTGGGGTGCCTCCGATGCCGCGGGTTTGTCGAGATAGCCGGTCACGGCGTTGCGCTTCACGAGCACGTCCTTGGCCGCTGTCATGACATCTTCGGGGGTGACAGCCTCCAGCACGTCAGGCCAGTCCTGCACATCCTCGATCGAGAAGCCCTGCGCGAGCGCGGAACCGTAGCGTTGGGCCATGCCCTGAACGTCATCCTCTGCATAGATCTCGCTGGCATGGATCTGGGTCTTGATCCGCTGGAACTGGTCAGGATCGATCCCGTTGGCCATGAACTCGGCCAGCGCCTTGTCGAGCGCTGCTTCCGCCTCGGGCAGTGTGACATCGGCGGCAGGCACGACCGACAGGCCGAAGGTCGTCTTGTCCACAGACAGCCCGTTATACCACGCATTGACGAAGATCGCCTCGCCGGTGCCGAAGATCAGCTTGCGTCCCAGCACGGAGGTCTGCGAATTGCCGCCCAGGAGATCGGCCAAGACGGTCAGGGCCGCGGCTTCCTTTTGGTCGCCCGGATTGCGTTCGGGGGCCAGATAACTGCGCGTGAGCGAGGGTTGGGCCACACGCGGATCGCGGAAGTCGATCTTGCGCTCGGCCAGCTGGGTGGGCTCTTGCGGGCGCACACGCGGCGGCAGATCCGGATTGGCGGGGATCGGGCCGTAATATTTCTCGGCCAACGTCTTCACCTCCTCGGGAGTGACATCGCCCGCCACTACCAGAACGGCGTTATTGGGCGCGTAATAGCGGTGATACCATGCCAGCGCATCCTCACGGGTCAGCCCTTCCATCTCGGCACGCCAGCCGATGATCGGGGTGCCATAGGGCGAGTTCTGGTATTGCGCGGCATTCACCTGTTCCGAGAATAGCGCCTGCGGATTGCTATCGGTGCGCTGCGAGCGTTCCTCGAGGATCACCTGACGTTCGGTCTTCCAGTCATCGGGCGAGATCTGCAGATGCTGCATGCGGTCCGCTTCCATCTTCATCACCAACTCCAGCCGGTCGGAGGCGATGCGTTGGTAATAGGCGGTGTAATCATCGCTGGTGAAGGCGTTATCCGAGCCGCCATTGGCGGAGACGGTCTTCGACAGTTCGCCCGGCGCCATTGTGTCGGTGCCTTTGAACATCAGATGTTCGAGATAATGCGCGATCCCCGATTTTCCGGCCACCTCATCGGCGGCGCCCACCTTGTACCAGACCATCTGGACAACGGCAGGGGCGCGGTGATCCTCGATCACTACGGTCTGTAACCCGTTCTCCAGAGTGAAAGAACTGACCTCGGCCGAGACAGCGGGAAAAGCTGTCAGGGCAAAGGCAGCAGCAAGCCATGCGCGCACCATCGGGACCTCAAACGTTTTGCGCTACATTGTAGACAGAACCGTTCCGTCGCAAGCGGATTGACGGTGAGTTGATGGATAACTCACCCGAATAACGCAGAAATTACGATATTTGCAGCGTGGACGTCGCTATTGCGCGGCCTGAGCCGTTCCCGAAGGTGGGGCCGAAGGCGTTGCAACATTCAGGCGACGCCAGCGTTCCAGCTCGGTTTCCTGATTGAGGGCCATCGGCGCATAGGCTTTGTAATACAGGGTCTTGCCGGTAATGCGGTCCAGAAGGCGGCCACGGTGATCCTTGCGGTAGTCCAGATCGGCGGCGGCCAGTTCCTGACGGATCGACGGATCTGTGCCTTTGCGTGCCGCATAGCTGACAAGCGCCCCATCGGAGTTGCCACGCGCATTCGGATTACCGCCAAGAGCTGCGATCGCATCGGCTTCGGGTGTGGGGTCAACCAGATTGGACCCGCCCGGCGTGGGCGGCGGCAGGGTATTGAGATCCGTGGGCATCTGGAGCGCTTTGGTCGGCACAATGGCAAACTCGTCCGGCCCGGGCCGGTTGGTGCGCAGGTTCATCAGTTCGGGGACAGTCGAGCTGCCACAGGCGCTCAACAGAAGAAGCCCCGAAAGGGCGATCCCGAGATTTGATGCTGCCGACATTGGCCACTCCCTCATCGATACTGCCTCGTCATAACCTAAACTCCAGCGGGCGTCACGCCCCTTTGGCCGGTCCTTTTTTTCCGCGCGGATCATTGCCCGTGAAAAGGGCAAGCCCAACGGCCCCAATGAAAATCGCGATGTCGGCGACATTGAAAGAAAACGGGTTCTGCCAGCCGGGCAGGGAGGTGTTGATGAAATCGGCCACCGCGCCATAAGCGATACGGTCGATGACATTTCCCAGCGCGCCTCCGATAAGCAACCCCGCCGAGACCTGCACCAGCGGACGCTGCGGCTTGCGCGCGATCCAGATGCCGACCCATGCGGCAATCACCAGCGCCAGCGCGATCAGGATAAGGCGGGTATAATCGGTATCGCCCGAAAACAGACCGAAATTCACGCCCCTGTTCCAAGCCATACGGAAATTTAGGAAGGGCGGCAGCACGTCGATGGCCAGTCGCTGGTCGAGCTGCATCAGATGCACCACGATATATTTCGATGCCTGATCCAGAACCAGAATAACAAAGGCCCAAAGAGCTGCCAGACGCATAGGTGATCCCTTTTCCAATTACCCCCCTATGCCCTGAAAGCGGGGATGGGGCAAGGCGCCCCGCGGGGCGATGGCGTTTTGGTGATGAGGATCAACCCTCTTCGGGGGGAGCGTCCTTGGGAGCACTGCGTTTGAACAGCACCACGCTCAGCCCGATGCCCAGGACGCACAGGACAAGCGGCGCGATCATGAAGAGGACCGAGAGCGCCAAGGCGGTTTCATGCGTGCAGGTGGTATTGGCGCAGGTCAGGCTGACCAGCAGCGGCGCGAAGACGAGACTGATGAGCCCCATGAGGGCGCTGATCACAAGGAGGATGATGGCGAAAGCGCGCATGGCGGATCGTCTTTTTGGAAGTGGAAACGGGCGGGCCGCGATGGCCCGCCCGAATGCAGGTTCAGTGGCGGAAGTGGCGCATGCCGGTGAAGACCATCGCCAGACCGCGCTCGTTGGCGGCGTCGATGACCTCCTGGTCACGCATCGAGCCACCCGGCTGGATGATCGCGGTGGCGCCGGCCTCTGCCGCGGTGATGAGACCATCCGCGAAGGGGAAGAACGCATCCGAGGCGACAACCGAGCCGATGGTCGGGGTCTTGTCGAAGCCGCAGGCCTCCATCATGTCCTCGGCTTTGCGCGCGGCGATGCGGGTGCTGTCCACGCGGCTCATCTGGCCTGCGCCCACGCCCACGGTCGCGCCGTCCTTGACATAGATGATCGCGTTCGACTTGACGTGTTTCGCGACTTTCCATGCAAACAGAAGGTCTTGCAGTTCCTGCTCCGACGGCTTGCGCTCGGTCACGACCTTCAGATCGTCGAGCGTGATGATGCCATTGTCCTTGTCCTGCACCAGAAGGCCACCGGCCACCTGACGGTAGGTGGTGATCGGCGCATAGACATCCGGCAGGCCGCCGGTTTCCAGAAGGCGCACGTTCTTTTTCTTGGCGATGACCTCTTTGGCCGCGTCATCGACCTTCGGTGCGATGATGACCTCGGAGAAGATCTTGGTGATCTCTTCGGCGGTCTCGGCATCGAGCGTCTGGTTCAGCGCGATGATGCCACCGAAGGCCGAGGTGCGGTCGCAATCGAACGCGCGTTTATAGGCTTCGATTACCGTTTCGCCTGTGGCCACGCCACAGGGGTTTGCGTGTTTGATGATCGCAACGGCCGGTTTTTCGGTGCCGAATTCCGAGACCAGCTCGAAGGCCGCATCGGTGTCGTTGATGTTGTTATAGGACAGTTCCTTGCCCTGCAGCTGCTTGGCCGTGGCCACACCCGGACGGTTCGAGCCATCGAGGTAGAAGGCCGCCTGCTGGTGCGGGTTCTCGCCATAGCGCAGGGTCTGCGCGATGGTGCCGGCAAAGGCGCGACGACGCGGGGTGGTCTCGCCAATGGCGCCGGCCATCCATGTGCTGACCGCCGCATCATAGGCCGCGGTGCGGGCATAGGCGATCTGCGCCAGTTTCTGACGGAAGGGCAGGGTGGTCGCGCCGTCATTCTCGTCCAGTTCTTTCAGGACCGCATCGTAATCTTCCACATCGACCACGGTCGCCACGAACCCGTGGTTCTTGGCCGCCGCACGGATCATCGCCGGACCGCCGATATCGATATTCTCGATGCAGTCGTCATACTCCGCGCCTTTGGCAACGGTCGCCTCGAACGGGTAGAGGTTCACCACCAGAAGGTCGATATTCAGGATATCGTGTTCCTTCATCGCGGCGAGATGCTCGTCATTGTCGCGCAGCGCCAGCAGGCCGCCATGGACCTTGGGGTGCAGCGTCTTCACGCGGCCATCCATCATCTCGGGGAAGCCGGTGACTTCGGAGACATCGCGCACCGACATGCCTGCTTCGCGCAGGGCCTTGGCGGTGCCGCCGGTGGAGAGGAGCTCGACGCCGCGGGCGGACAGCGCGCGGGCAAAATCGATCAGACCGGTCTTGTCGGAGACCGAAATAAGGGCACGGGTGAGCGGAACGGAACGGGTCACGGGCAGCTTCCTTGGATCAGGTGTCGGAATCGTCGCGATCCGCACCAGATTGCAGGTCGCGTATGCCCGCCGACCTATCCTGTGCCTTCGTGAAGGTCCAGCTAATCTGACATTTTTCGTCCAAAAGACGGCCTGAAAGCACGATCTGCTGCGTCGCGCGGGGCCTCAGCCGCCCTTTTTCAAGAAAAACGGAGGGCTCGAGCGCCAGTTCGAGCTGTTCGTCGTGGCGGAACACCCAGATTTCGCCCGATTTCAGCACGACGGAAACCGCATGACCGCCCATATCCAGCGTGGCATCCGCATCTGGATGCAGGTGGAAGCGGATCTGGTAGGGGATGCCGTGCAGCCCCTCGCGCTCGAGAATGGTCAGCAGGCGCTTTTGCCCCTGCGGTGTGGCCGAGCTGAGCGAGTCGAGCCCCTCGAGCAATTTGCCATCGGTCGAGAGCGAGAGCCTGCGCAGATGGGTCAGCCCGTGGGTAGGGCTATAGCCGTCATGGCCTGCGGTCCAGCTCTGGCCGCTATCCTCGTCGCGCACGGCCCAGACCAGCTCGGGGGTCTCTTCGAGCCAGTGATGCGGGCTGCGCCCGAAGCTGCGCTCGGGGCCGAGGCGCGAGGAGGAATACTCCACAAGCGCCAGTGTCGAATGGCTGGGGGTCGCCCGCCCCGCACGGTGCCAGTCGCGCCCGAATTGTGCGCCCGAGCCGCAATTGACGATGATGGGCCTGCGCCGCGAGGTCAGCTCGAAGGCCAGTGTCGAGGCATGGGCATCGCTGGAGGCGGGGCCCTTGGGCGGCTTGTCGGCATCCATGATCAGCGTCGTGCCGCCGCCATGCAGGCGCGCAAATCCCATTGCGAGGTTGCCGGTCGGCCCCTGTCGCAGGCCGGTTTCCACAAGGGTCTGGTCGATCCGGTCGGGCAGACCCGCCTCGCCGCCATGGAAGCGCGCCAGCCCGCCATCGGCATGGCGCAGCGCGCGCAGGGTGGGGGTGATCCGCTCGATGGCCGACAGATGGGGGGCGGAGGGGGTGCCGCCGGTCGTCTCGATCGCGGCCTTCGCCCAGTTGAGCAGCGTCAGCACCTCCAGCAGCTCTTCGGGGTTGCGCGTGGCGATCCCGCCTTCGATGTCGATCTGGGTGGCGCATTCAGCAGCCAGCCCTGCAAGCGCCTGCGCACTATGGCCCTGCATGCCGGTCAGCGAGAGCGAGGCATAGATCAGTCCCGTCAGTGCCTCGAAACGCGGTAATCCGGGAGGTGCGGCTTTCCAGCGCTTGGCCAGATAGGTCGTCTGCGCGCCCAGAGCGGCAAAGAACGCATCGGCCTTGGGTTTGTCCTGCGCATGAAGGATCATCAGCGCGTTATTGATCCAGCGGATGACGCGGCGGCCAGTGAGGTCGGGTTGCCAGCCCGCGCCGGTGCCACGGCCATAGCGGTCGATCCAGCCAAAGACCCAGTCCTGCGCCCGTGCGCGTGCGGTGCGATCGCCCACGGCGGCCAGATCATCCAGCCAGCCGAAGCCGTGCAGCTCTTCCTCGAAGGCCGGATCGGGCATGGCCAGATCCCATGGGCTGCGGTCGCGCCTCTCGATCAGGAACCCTGCCAGCAGGAAATTCCCGCCGATCAGCTGGCGTCCGCGTGCGAGCGAGCCGATGGTGCGGGGCTCGGGCTGCGAGGTGAAGCCGGTGGCCGCCGCCCCGCGCGCGGCGCGACGTGCGGCCAGCGCGTTCAGCGTCTGCCCGAGGCGCGCCCGTTTCTGCCCGCGCGGAACGGAAGAGGAGGATGGCTTTGTGCGGGGACGGGAAGTGCTCTTGGCCAAGGTGCTGTCGCTCGATCTGGATTGGCTGAATATGGCGCCGTTCGGAGGCAATATGCGCGAGTATGCGCCGCGCGGCACGCTGTGCCAAGAGTATCACGCCCGCCTGACGCCGGAGGTGGGCGTGATGATGCCTGTTATTGCGGCCGCCGCCGGAGGGTGGCAATGTAGAACCCGTCCATCCCGCCCTTGTCGGCCCAGTAATCGGGACGCAGGCGCAACCCGCCTTCCTCGGTGATCCATGCGGGGTCAATGCCGTCGATGGTCACGGGCACCACCTCCCAGTCGGGATGGCGCTCCAGCGCGCGGCGGATCTGGGTCTCGCCCTCTTCGGGCAGAAGCGAGCAGGTCACATAGGTCAGGCGGCCTTCTGGCGCGAGCCAGCCCATCGCCCGTTCGAGGATCTCTTCCTGCAGCGCGAAAAGCCCCTTGATCGAGGTGCTGTCCTTGATGGCGGGAAGCTCAGGATGGCGGCGGATGGTGCCGGTGGCCGAGCATGGGGCATCAAGCAGGATCGCATCGAAGGGCGCCTCGGGCTCCCAGCCCAGCGCATCGGCGGCGATCACGGTGGCCGTCAGTTTGCACCGCTCGAGGTTCTCGTGCAGGCGCTGCAACCGGCGTTCGGACAGATCGAGCGCGGTTACCTCCGCCCCCATTGCCGCAAGCTGCATGGTCTTACCGCCCGGCGCTGCGCACAAATCGAGAACGCGCATCCCTGCGCTGGGCGCGAGAGCCTTGGCGGCGAGAGAGGCGGCTGCATCCTGCACCCACCAGTCCCCTTCCGCAAAGCCGGGCAGGTCGCGGATCTGGCCGGGCTGATGCAGACGCACCGAGCCCGTGGGCAGGACCTCGCCCTCCAGCCGCTCGGCCCAGTCGGCGGGGTTTTCCTTCACGGAGATATCCACAGGGGCGGGGCGCTGATGGGCCTCTTCCATCTTCTGCACCGCGACCTTGCCATAGGACGACATGAGCCGCCCGCGCAGCCAGCCCGGCAGCTGGCCATAGGGCAGGGTCTCCCAGCGTGCTGTATCCTCGGCCACCTTGCGCAGCACTGCGTTTACCAGCCCCGCGAAGCTGTCGGTGCGCTTGCCGCCCGATTTGCACAGCGTGACGGCCGCATCGACCACTCCATGCGCGGCGCCCCCTTCGGCACAGAGTTCCACCGTTGCCAGACGTAAGAGCGCCATGATGTCGGGGGTGGGCTTGCGGCGCAGGAAGGGCTTGAGCATCTTGTCGGCCCGTTCCATGTGGCGCAGGGTCGAGGTGGCGAGCCTTTGGGCGCGGGCTTTCTCGCCGGGGCTGAGCCCATCGAGCGCGTCCATCGCGATCTGGTCGGCCAGCGACAGATGGTCTTCTAATACACCAACAATCAGGCCAAGGGCCGCGCGACGGGCAGGATCGGGTTTTGCCATGGCTGGCCTCCGGCTTGTGAGGATCGATTTCGCGGCCTATATCAGATGCGTCCCTAAGACAACTCTCATGACAGGAGGTGCCCCATGACAGACGACGTCACTCCGCCCACCGCGCCCAAGCCCGATCTGCCGCCCACGACCCCGCCGATGCCGGAACCGGATATGCCCACCCCGCCGCCGCCCATGCCCCAGCCCGACCTGCCGCCCGCCGCGCAGCGTGCGCTGGCCGAGGCCGAAGAGCGCCGGCGTCTGGCCAAGGGCGAGGCGCTGCCGACCGAACTGGGTGGGCGCGACGGTCCCGAACCCGTGCGGTATGGCGATTGGGAGAAGAAGGGGATCGCGGTCGATTTCTGATCCGGTTCCGATGTGGCACGTCCGGCGGGGCTTGCGCTTGCCCGCCAAACTGCTAGCCATTTGTGCATGACACATCCTCGCTATACCCGCATCGTCTCTTCCCTGCCTGCCTCGGTGCCTTTTGTGGGCCCCGAAACGCTTGAACGCGAGCGTGGCGCACCCTTTGCCGCCCGTCTTGGCGCGAATGAGAATGGCTTCGGCCCGTCTCCGCGGGCGATTGCGGCAATGGCCGCAGAGGCAGGCGAGGTCTGGAAATATGGCGATAGCACCAGCCTCGAGCTGCGTCAGGCGCTGGCCGCCCATCATGACCGCCCCGAGACAACCATTGTGGTGGGCGAGGGTGTGGACGGGCTTCTGGGCAGCCTCGTGCGGCTGATCATCGAGGCGGGCGATGCCGTGGTGACCTCGGCGGGCGCTTATCCGACGTTCAATTTCCATGTCGAAGGCTTTGGCGGTGTGCTGCATAAAGTGCCCTACAAGGACGATCACGAAGACCCGCAGGCGCTGGTTGCCAAGGCGCGTGAGGTGGGCGCGAAGCTCATCTACATCGCCAATCCCGATAATCCGATGGGCACATGGAATACGGGTGCCGCCATCGAGGCGATGATCGAAGAGATCCCCGAGGGCTGCCTTCTGGTGCTCGACGAGGCCTATATCGAGATGGCCCCCGATGAGGCCGTCCCGCAGGTCGCGGTTGAAGATCTGCGGGTGATCCGTATGCGGACATTCTCCAAACATTACGGGCTGGCAGGCGCGCGGATCGGTTATGCGATGGGCGCAGAGCCGCTGATCGCGCAATTCGAGAAGATCCGCAATCATTTCGGCGTGAACCGGATCGCCCAAGCGGGTGCCTTGGCGGCGCTGAATGACACCACATGGTCGGCCTTCATGAAACGCCTGATCGGTGGCGCGCGGGACCGGATTGCGGAGATCGCCGCCCTGAACGGGCTGGTCGCGCTGCCGTCGGCCACCAATTTCGTGGCCATTGATTGCGGGCGCGACGGGGCCTATGCCCGTGCGGTGCTTGCAGAATTGGCCAAGGCCGATGTGTTCGTGCGGATGCCGGGTGTGGCGCCTCAGGATCGCTGTATCCGCATTTCCTGCGGGCCGGATGCCGAGCTGGATCTGCTGGCCAAGGCTCTTCCCGGCGCGCTGGAGCGGGCGGCATCGGCGCTGTAACACGGGCTTTACGTCACGACGCTCTCGCCGAGCAGTGATTTGTGCCGGCGCGGGTTCGGGCCCACATTCGGATGAACCGAGAAGGGAGATCCGAAATGAGCCGTATCCACACAGTCGCGCTCCTGAGCCCCTTGGCCTTTGCCTTGTCCTTCGGGGCCTATGCCGGGGACGCAACCTATCCACAGATCTCGCAGGCGGCGATGGCCACGGCTGACGCCTCGCCTGCGACAGCCGCCTTCCAGCAGGCGCGTGCCCGCATGGTGCGCAACCAGCCACAAGGGTTTAGTGGGAATGTCGATCTGGATTTCGTCCGCCAGATGATCCCGCAGAAGAAAAGCGAGATCGCGATGGCCGAGGTCGTGCGCGACTATGGCGAGGATCCCGCCGTGCGTCAGCGGGCGGGGCAGATGATCAAGGACCAGCAGGCCGATCTGGCATGGCTGCAGAGCTGGATGGCGGCCAATAGCCGCCAAGCCGAGAACAAATAAGCCGCTTAGCGGCTATGGCGGGCGATGACTGCCGCCGCCGCTGCCACACCGCCTGTCCCGTGCGGAATATCGAGGGCCTGTAGCCCTGCTTCCATCGAGGCGATCACCCCCAGCACCATATGCGTGTTCACATGGCCCATATGGGCGACCCGCAGGAAGCTGTCGATCTCGGGCGTGCCTGGCTCTGCCATGCCAAGCCCGATCCCCAAGGTCACACCGGCCTCATTCTCCAGCCATTTGCGCAGGCGTTGGGCATTGCCTCCGCCGAAGCGCGCCGCCGTCACCGAATGGCTGCGCAGGGACGGGTCCGCCACGTTGAGCGCGATATCATGCCCGCCCGCCGACCACGCGTCGAACGCCGCCCAGAGCGCTTCCGACAGGGCCGCATGCCGCGCCCAGACGTTCTCCAGCCCTTCCTCGGCGATCATATCGAGGCTCTCGCGCAGCCCGAACATATGGTGGGTTGGCGAGGTGCCCCCGAAATACTCGTAGACGAATTTCGGGAAGAGGCGCGGTGTCCAGTCCCAGTAGGGAGTGCGCAGATCCGCCGATTTTCCCGCCTCGACCGCTTTGTCGGAGGCGAAGAGGAAGCCGAGACCGGGCGGGACCATCAGCCCCTTCTGGCTGGCGGAGATCATGATATCCACGCCCCAGTCATCCATGCGGAATTCGTCGCAGGCAAGCGAGGCGATGCAGTCCACGGCCAGAAGGGCGGGATGGCCTGCCGCATCGATCGCCGCGCGCATCGCGGGGATGTCGTTGCGGATCGAGGTGGCGGTATCCATATGGGTGACGAAGACGGCCTTGATCTTGTGATCCGTATCGGCACGCAGCGCGGCTTCGAGCTGGCCTGCATCGGCGGGCGCCTTCAGGCCGAAATCCAGCACCTCGACATTGATTCCCATCCGGCGCGCATAATCGGCCCAGCCATGGCCGAACCGGCCTGTCGCCATCACCAGTGCCGTATCCCCGCGCGAGAAGAGATTGGTATTTACCGCTTCCCACAGCCCGTGGCCGTTCGAGATATAGATCCCGCAATGGTATTGGGTCAGCGCGACCTTCTTGAGATCACGCACAAGATCTGCGGCCAGCACCTCGATCTCGCCCTCGTAGATATTGGGGGCAGCCCGGTGCATGGCGCGCAGGACGCGGTCGGGCATGGCGGAGGGGCCGGGAATGGCAAGGTAGGTGCGGCCGTTTGCAAGGCTCATCGGGTGTCTCCCTTTTGTTGGCCTATCGGTAGGAAACCGATCCGGCGGGGTCAATCCGTGCGAATGTGAGCATACAAAACTCCGATCGCTTGCGGTGCAAAACTGCCTAATAGGGAGGCGAACTTGCAGGACCCCCGAGCACTGGGGTAGAACCGCGCCACAAAGCCTCTCGCGCAGGAGCCCAAATGGCCAAGCCCAATATCTATACATCGCGCCATATGGTTGGCCGGATCTGGCGTGAATATCTGCGCTCCCATACGGGCTGGATGGCGATCGCGCTGGTTCTGATGGTCATCGAAGGCTCGACGCTGGGTGCGCTCAGCTGGCTGTTGCAGCCTCTCTTCGACAAGGTGTTCTCCGGCGAACAGCCCGGCCTGATCTACTGGGCGGGGGGCGCGGTCTTCGCGCTTTTCCTCGTGCGGGCTGTTACCTCGATCGCCTCGAAGACGATCATGACCAAGATCTCGCAATCCACCTCCACCGCGATGCAGGTCGATCTGGTGGCGCATGTTCTGCGGCTCGACCAGTCCTTCTATCAGGTCAATCCGCCCGGTGCGCTGATCGAGCGTATCCAAGGCGATACACGGGCGGTGCAGGACATCTGGAAGGCCTTCATCACCGGCGCGGGGCGCGATGCGATCTCGCTTGTCGGGCTCATGGTTGTTGCGCTCAATGTGGATGTGGTGTGGACGCTGGTCGCGATGGTGGGCTTCCCGCTGCTGGTCGCGCCCGCGGTGATGGCGCAGCGCTATGTGCGGCGTAAATCCATGCAGATGCGTGACAGTTCGAGCCAGCGTGCAACGCGGCTGGACGAGATGTTCCACGGGATCAATGCGGTAAAGCTGAACCGGATCGAGGACCAGCAGACGGGACGGTTCCGCGAGTTGGTGAACCTGATCATGGGCCAGCAGATCAAGATGGCCGCCATCAAGGCGCTGATCCCCGCAATGGTGGATATCGTGACGGGGCTGGGGTTCTTCGCCGTGCTGGTGGTGGCGGGGCATGGCATCCTGTCGGGTCAACGGACCGTGGGCGAGTTCATGTCGTTTTTCACCGCGATGACGCTGACCTTCCAGCCGATCCGCCGTCTGGCGGCGGGGACCGGCGCATGGCAAACGGCGGCGGCGAGCCTCGAGCGGGTCTATACCCTGTTTGACCTACAGCCTCATGTGGCCACGCCGACGGCACCCGAACCCATGCCCGAGGCGCTGGATATGGTGCTGGACGATGTGACCCTGTCCTATGGGACGACGCAGGTGCTGCACGGGCTGAGCTTTACCGCGAAAGAGGGGCAGACCACGGCGCTGGTCGGTCCGTCGGGGGCAGGCAAGAGCACCGTCTTCGCGCTCCTGACGCGGCTTCTGGATGCCGATGGCGGCACGATCATGCTGGGCGGCGCCGATATCCGCACGCTGGATCTGGGCGCGCTGCGGCAGAAGTTCTCGACGGTGGCACAGGATGCGGCGCTCTTCGACGAGACCATCCGCGAAAATGTGGTTCTGGGGCAGAATATCCCCGAGGACCGTTTGAGCCAGGCGCTGGACGGGGCCTATGTGACGGAGTTCACCCGCGATCTGCCCGAAGGTATCGATACGCCTGCGGGGCCGCGTGGCTCGGCGCTGTCCGGCGGGCAGCGCCAGCGGGTGGCGATCGCGCGTGCGATCCTGCGCGATGCGCCGATCCTGCTTCTGGACGAGGCGACCTCGGCGCTCGATACCGCATCGGAGAAACGGGTCTCCGAGGCGCTGGACAAGCTGTCGGTGGGGCGCACGACGCTGGTGATCGCGCACAGGCTCTCGACGGTGCGCAATGCCGACAAGATCGTCGTGATCCGTGAGGGGCGCGTCGAGGACGAGGGCACCCATGACGAGCTTCTGGCGCGGGGCGGCACCTATGCCGAGCTATGCGCCATGCAGCTCGTCGAGTGAGAGCATGGACGCAGGCGCCCCGCGCGCCTATATCGGGCACAAAGGAGAGCATCATGAGCCAGCGTAGCATCTACAAGATCAGTGGTCCCGAGCGCGAACATTTCCTGCAAGGTCTGGTCAGCAATGACGTGTCCCGCCTGAAGGACGGACCGGTCTATGCGGCGCTGCTGTCGCCGCAGGGCAAGTATCTGGCCGATTTCCTGCTGGTGCCGTGGAATGATGCGATCCTGCTGGATATCGATACCAGTATCGCGCCCGCCACGATGCGCCGGCTTGCGATGTATAAACTGCGCGCCAAGGCCGAGATCGAGGAAACGGATCTGGAGGTCTATCGCGGCACCTCCACCCCCGCGCCCGAGGGGGCGGTCATGGACCCGCGCCATCCCGCGCTTGGCTGGCGGCTTTATGGCGAGGCGGGCGGCGATGATGGCAGCGATTTCGACGCGATCCGTGTCGCGCATTGCATCCCCGAGACGGGGATCGAGCTGACGCCCGATACCTTTATCCTCGAGGCCGGTTTCGAGCGCCTGCATGGCGTCGATTTCCGCAAGGGGTGCTATGTGGGGCAGGAGGTCACCGCGCGGATGAAGCACAAGACCGAGTTGCGTAAGGGGCTGGTCTGTGTGGAGGTGACCGGCGCGGCTGCACCGGGCACCGAGATCCGCGCGGGCGAGAAACCTGCGGGCACGCTTTTCACGCAGGCGGGCGGGAAGGGAATCGCCTATCTGCGCTTTGATCGCGCGGGCGAGGCGATGCAGGCGGGCGATGCGGTGGTCCGATATTCCTGAAACGGGACTATCTGGCCGGAGCAGGACCGGAATCCCCGGAAATATCACCCTCACTTATCTGTGAGATGGGGGCGTTGTGTTCGGGGCACAGGTGAAAGTTAAATGGTTAACGCCTGCCCTAATGTGACCATACTTATCAAAACTACTAGATGTTGTGTCGCGTAGCTAAAATTCTACACTATTCATACGGGCGAATTCAAGGTATTCGCTTTATGCATGTCAGGTATGATTTGAAGGGCATATCGAATCGTATGCTAAGCGGCCTACATGACCGTCACGCCCGGAAACGCAAGAGCAATAATACAAGGACGGAATAATGCGCGATTTCGTGGATGGCTCCGCATTCAACTATGAACAAGGTCAACGCGCACGGAAGCTGTTTGCTGCCGTCGTTCTGGCGGCTCTGGATGATGCGATTGCCGACGACAAGAAATACGGAAACGGCCCTGAGCAGATCGCTCGTTGGGCACGCTCGCGCGATGGCCGCGAGGTTCTGTCCTGTGCCGGTATCGACCCAAATGAGCGGGTTGTTGGCGGCCTGATGGAATTTGTTTCCAAAGGTATTCGCACCTCGGTGGCGCTGTCGCGCGAGGAAAGCGAACGCCGTATGGCAGCGGAAGAAGCCGAAGCTGCATGATCTGCGGGCCGGTCAGCCGGCCCATTGATCCTACCCCAAAAGACCCCGGCGGTTCAGACGCCGGGGTCTTTTGTCTTTCCGTGGGCCCAATCTGCTTAAAACGCCACGGATCGCGATTTGACGCTTGAAACGTGCCCGAGGCCCGCTAGCCTGTCCCTGAGGAACACGAGGGGGGTGGAATGTCGGAAAAATCCAATCTGAAAGGCGCGCTATACGGTCTTCTGGCCATGGCGATCTATGCGTCGCATGATGCGATTGTGAAGGGGCTGGGCGGGAAGTTTTCGGCCATTCAGATCGTCTTCGTCGCCGCCCTTCTGAGCTTTCCGATCATTTCCTTCATCATGCTTTCGGACAAGAAGGCGGGGCACTTGCGCCCGCTCTATCCGGGCTGGGTTGTTCTGCGCTCCGTCTGCATGATCGTCGCGGGTGTGGCGGCCTTCTATGCCTTCTCCACTCTGCCATTGGCGCAGGTCTACCCGATCCTCTTTGCCACACCGCTTCTGGTGACGATCCTGTCGATCCCGATGCTGGGCGAGACGGTGCGTCTGCGCCGCTGGGCGGCCATCGGGGTGGGGCTTCTGGGGGTGCTCATTGTGGTGCGCCCCGGACAGTCGGATCTGGAGCTGGGGCATCTGGCGGCGGTCGTGGCCTCCTTCTGCACGGCCATGGCCTCGGTCATCGTGCGCAAAGTGGGCTCGGAAGAGCGGTCTATCGTGCTGCTCATCTATCCGATGATGGGCAATTTCCTCGCGATGGGCGCGGCCCTTCCCTTCGTCTATGTGCCGATGGAGATCAGCGAATTCGCCCTGATGGGCCTGATCGCCCTCTTCGGGCTGATCGCGAGCTTCATTACCATTCTCGCCTACCGCGAGGGCGAGGCGGTCATTGTGGCTCCCATGCAATATAGCCAGATCATCTGGGCTGTTATCTTCGGTTATCTCTTCTTCGGCGAGGGCGTGGATGCTGCAACGATCATCGGGGCGGGCGTCGTCATTGCCTCGGGCGTCTATATGGTGCTGCGCGAGAAGTCCTCGGGCACTTCCGAGAACAAGCCGATCACCAACACCCGTCACCGCCTCGAGATGCCCTACGCGCCGCGCTCCTCGCTCTTCGGGCGTATCCTGAAACGGTCCTCCATCCCGCTGACGGAGCGCTCCGCGCGGGTGCGTTAAACAAAATGGGTTCCGGGCACGATTTCCTCTTGATCTTGCTTGGGCAGAGCGATACATCCCCGCCCACGGTCGGAGCGTAGCGCAGCCTGGTAGCGCACCTGCTTCGGGAGCAGGGGGTCGGAGGTTCGAATCCTCTCGCTCCGACCATTTTCCCGAATATCCATCAGTTGTTGGCGTCTTCCTAAGCTATGTCGGGTCCGCATGGGCACTTGGATATTTTACGCCTCGGGCCGGTTGTCAGCGCCCGCTTTTCGGGCGTCGGCCGGATTGGCTTTCCGCTTCCTTTTATCTTGATTCAGATTGCGCAGGCATTGCGCTAGGATGGCTTGCAGAAAAACTGTAAACCTCTTCAGGATAGTGTGTGGCGTAGCAACTGCCACCTTGTAACTCAAACTTGCTTGGTATACATCGGCATACTAAAGGCTTGTGGCGACTCGGCAGGTGTTTAGCGGCCAGCGTTCAAGCGTGAAACGATAGCGACATCTAGGGACCGTCATGAGCTTGTACACAGACTACCTAACCGAGATCGAAACCCGTAAAGGCGAAGGCCTGCACCCCAAGCCCATCGACGATGGTGCACTGGTGGCGGAGCTGATCGAGCAGATCAAGGACGAGGGCAACGCCTACCGCGAAGACTCGCTGAAGTTCTTCATCTACAACACCTTGCCGGGCACGACGCCGGCTGCGGGTGTAAAGGCGAAGTTCCTCAAGGAAATCATTCTGGGCGAGGCCAAAGTCGCCGAGATCACCCCCGATTTCGCTTTCGAGCTACTGTCGCACATGAAGGGCGGCCCGTCGATGGAAGTGCTGCTGGATCTGGCGCTTGGCGCGGATGCCGACATTGCCGCCAAAGCGGGCGAGGTCCTGAAGACGCAGGTCTTCCTCTATGATGCCGATATGGCGCGGCTGGCCGGTGCCTATAAGGCGGGTAACACCGTTGCCAAGGATGTTCTGGAAAGCTATGCCAAAGCCGAGTTTTTCACCAAGCTCCCCGATATCGAGGAAGAAGTGAAGCTCGTCACCTATATCGCCGCCGAAGGCGATATTTCGACCGACCTTCTGTCGCCGGGCAATCAGGCGCATTCGCGCTCGGACCGCGAGCTGCACGGCAAGTGCATGATCTCGGAGACCGCGCAGAAGGAGATCGAGGCGCTCAAGCTTCAGCACCCCGACAAGCGCGTCATGCTGATCGCGGAAAAGGGCACCATGGGTGTGGGCTCCTCGCGTATGTCGGGCGTCAACAACGTGGCGCTGTGGACCGGTAAGCCGACCTCGCCCTACGTTCCCTTCGTGAACTACGCGCCGGTTGTTGCCGGCACCAACGGCATCTCGCCGATCTTCCTGACCACCGTTGGCGTGACCGGCGGGATCGGCCTCGACCTGAAGAACTGGGTCAAGAAAACCGACGCCGATGGCAAGCCGGTTCTGAACAACGAGGGCAACCCCGTTCTGGAACAGAAATACTCGGTCGCCACCGGCACTGTTCTGAAAATCGATACCAAGGCCAAAAAGCTGCTGAGCGAGGATGGCGAAGAGCTGGTGGATGTGTCCTCCGCCTTCACCGCGCCGAAGGTCGAGTTCATGAAGGCGGGCAGCTCCTATGCTGTGGTCTTCGGTAAGAAGCTACAGACGTTTGCGGCAGAAACGCTGGGCGTTGAGGCGGCTCCGGTCTTCGCGCCCTCGAAAGAAGTCTCGATCGAGGGGCAGGGCCTGACGGCTGTGGAAAAAATCTTCAACGCCAATGCCGTGGGTGTGGAAAAGGGCAAGACCCTGCATGCCGGTTCGGATGTGCGCGTGAAGGTCAATATCGTTGGTTCGCAAGACACCACCGGCCTGATGACCGCGCAGGAACTGGAATCGATGGCCGCGACCGTGATCTCGCCGGTTGTGGATGGCGCCTATCAGTCGGGCTGCCACACTGCGTCTGTCTGGGATAAAAAAGCGCAAGCCAACATTCCGAAGCTCATGTCCTTCATGAACAACTTCGGCGTTGTCACCGCGCGTGACCCCAAAGGCGAATACCACGCCATGACCGACGTTATCCATAAAGTGCTGAACGACATCACCGTCAGCGACTGGGATATCATCGTCGGCGGCGACAGCCACACCCGTATGTCCAAAGGCGTGGCCTTCGGGGCGGATTCGGGCACTGTGGCGCTGGCGCTGGCCACCGGCGAAGCCACCATGCCGATCCCTGAATCGGTCAAGGTGACCTTCAAGGGCCAGATGAAAGATTACATGGACTTCCGCGATGTGGTGCACGCCACCCAGGCGCAGATGCTCCAGCAATTCGGCGATAACGTCTTCCAGGGCCGCATCATCGAAGTGCATATCGGCACGCTTCTGGCCGACCAGGCCTTCACCTTCACCGACTGGACGGCAGAGATGAAGGCGAAAGCCTCGATCTGTATCTCCAACGATGACGTGCTGATCGGCTCGCTGGAACTGGCGAAATCGCGCATCCAGGTCATGATCAACAAGGGCATGGATAACGAGGCCAAGACCCTGCAAGGTCTGATCGACAAGGCCGATAAGCGTATCGCCGAGATCCAGTCGGGCGCGAAACCGGCCCTGAAACCCGACGCCAATGCGAAATATTTCGCGGAAGTCGTCGTGGATCTGGACCTGATCGACGAGCCGATGATCGCCGACCCCGATGTGAACAACGCCGATGTCTCGCGCCGCTACACCCACGACACTATCCGTCCGGTCTCCTATTACGGTGCCGAGAAAAAGGTCGATCTGGGCTTTGTCGGCTCGTGCATGGTGCATAAGGGCGATATGAAGATCGTGGCGCAGATGCTCAAGAACCTCGAGAAGGAAAAGGGCAAGGTCGAGTTCAATGCCCCTCTCGTGGTGGCCGCGCCGACCTATAACATCATCGACGAGCTGAAAGCCGAAGGTGACTGGGATATCCTGCAGAAATATTCGGGCTTCGAGTTCGACGATCTCTTCCCGAAAGCCGAAGCGCGCAAGGAATACGAGAATATCATGTATCTCGAGCGCCCCGGCTGTAACCTCTGCATGGGCAACCAGGAGAAAGCCGCGAAAGGTGATACTGTTCTGGCTACCTCGACCCGCCTGTTCCAGGGTCGTGTCGTGGAAGACAGCGCCGAGAAGAAGGGCGAGTCGCTTCTGGCATCGACCCCTGTCGTGGTTCTGTCGGCAATCCTTGGCCGCACGCCCACTCTCGACGAATACAAGAAAGCCGTCGAAGGTATCGACCTGACCAAATTCGCGCCGCCGCTGGAAAAACCGGCCGATGCGAAATCGGTCCATTTCTAAGGCCGGACCTTCGGGAACGGATTGTGTGAAAGGGCGGAGCTACGGCTCCGCCCTTTTTACATGCGCGATCAATAGCCATCGTAAGGCGATCGCGGTGAAGCGGCGTGATGGGATGAGTGTGAGGAGGAGGGAAGTTGGTGACCCCGACAGGATTTGAACCTGTAACCTGCCCCTTAGGAGGGTGTTATCCATTGCCCATTTCTCCTTTTTCTTTCTGTAGGTTATCATTTTCCGGAAAGCCCGTCTGTACAGGCTGTGTACGAAAACGCGCCCGAATGTCGGCCTCCTTACTCTCCGGATGAGCGTAGATGCGCATCGGCAGATTGGCATCGGACCACCGGCCTGCCTGCGCGGCCGTCACAGGATCCACGCCCTGACGGATCACCAGCTCGGTGAAGAATCCATGCCTCCCTGCGGCATGGGCCGATAGGTAAGGAATGTCAGCGCGGCTACAGATCGTCTTCCAGCGGCTATTGTAGCCAGTCGAGCTGGCGTATCCGAATATTCGCGGCGGCAAAATCGCCCCAGTCCGGCGATTGCGGGGGCGCTTGGGGCGCAGCTGCTGCAACTCATCCATCATTTCCTGTGAGACTGTGATCCAGCTTTCCGGATGCCCCTTCTGCGCTTTCACACGGACCTTGCATTCCTCCGAACGTAGATCGTCGGGCGTCAGAGAAACGGCTTGATCGATCCTGGCGGCTGTTTCGAACATAAAGCGAGCCATGGCCGCATTGTAAGGATCGGCTTTGGCACAGAAGGCATCTATCCAGGCGCGAGTCGCTGGAACTCTCTCCACCCGGCTGGTCTTGCCGCGCCGCTTATCTTGGGCATTGCGCTCGAACTGACTGTAAGGACGCACTCGGATCAAAAGGGTCCCCTTCAGCTCGTGGGCATTGTTGATGACCGCCCGTGCTGGCGTCACGATTTCCCGCCACCAAGTATCCGTGGACGCATTCGGGCGTAGCTTCGGACCGAGGTTCTTCAGCAGGCGCCCGGTAATTTCCGCGAGAGGCAAACTGCCGATCTCATCGAGGATCGGTATTAACTGGCGCGCGCTTCTTCTGTCAGGCTGGTAGAGTTCGGTTGCATCCGCGAAACGAAGTGCCCGCTCCTCGCCAACGATGTGCTTGCGGATCTGCAGCTCGGTCTCTTCACTTATCCAGTCCCGTGCGCCAGCTTCCGAAGTCGATCTCGTGCTTTGTCGATATGGACCGGCGATCGGGCGGCTGTTGTATTCGATCCAGCCTTTGACCCAATAGACCTTGCCCCTGAGGTACGGTTCGAGCGGCACTTCCAATCCTCCGTCAGAATTTGATCGATCTGGTCGGGCGTGATGATCATGGCATTGCCGATCCGAAAGCACGCCCCCAAGCGGTTCGCTTTTTCCCGCAACGTTCGCTCTGCGATGTTAATCTGGCGGTACTTATGCAACCAGGAAACCCAGTCTGCAGGGGACTTACCAGCGTCCAGAATGGCCGAACCGCATCGGGCCTCCTCCGAGCAAACGGCTGCATCGCGCTTTTGATCAAAGTCACTTCCCATGGGACCAAGTCCTAATAGCGTGCCCACCTCTGCGCACCTGGGCTCCTTCGACGGACAGGATCGCCTCGACATGCTCCGCTGATAGCAGCATGACACGACCGAGGGCGTAGTAGTGGCCGCAGGAACGAGCCTTCGCCCGTAAAACCCGCGCAGAGACCTCTGCCCCCTGCGAGCGAAGCCGCTCGCACCAAATCTCTGGCGTGACTGCGTTCTCAAATGTATTGTTCATCTGCGCCTCCAAACCGCTTTCTTGCTAAGATCATGGCCCACAAAAATGAGTTAAGCAAATGAAATAATTGCGTTTTCTCATGGGGGTGAAAAGCGGCAAGATCTGGCAGGTTTTCGATCTGATGAAGGAACGTTCAATGCCATTCCAGTTCAAGCCCGACCCGAACCAAGACAATTTGGTGATTCGTTCAGGCATGTCCGCACAGCAAAAGGGTTGGATCAGGCGAAAGCAGATCGAGCGTTCTCAGAGCGCGCGAGATGAGGAAGCTGAAGAGGCCCGAACCTTTGAACGCCGCTACCGGCGAGATGAAATGAGTCTCAGCCAAGGGCTTCGCAAATACCGCGGTCGTCGCGAGCTCACTCAAGATCAGATGGCAGAAGAACTGGGCTGCTCCGTACGAGCCTATCGAGGTTACGAAAGTGGAGAGCGCGACATGCCGAGCTCCCTACTCCTACAGATTCTCGCACGTGGAGACGTCGACATGCACGACCTCCTCAACGTCCGCCGCGATCCGATTTGGGCCGAAACCCGCGATAGGATCATTGATCGCTATAACGAGGCCATGGCGCTTCTTTCCGAGTACGATCTCTATTTGCCCGTTGATGCTGAGGCGCCCGCTCGAGAAATCGCAGGTGAGGTTAGCGAACTGGGCGCAGAGGAGACGACATCGGTCCCCAAGCGCGTTGCGGAAGAGTGGGCCAACCTTGACCGCTGGTATCGAGAGGGCGGCTGGGGATTGGATGCCATCGAAGAACTCTTGCAAGAGCGTCATGAGGAAGAGCGTCGCGCAGAACGTCGTTTGCGAGACTCGAAGCGGAAAAACCTCGAGTGATCCCGAACGTTGATTGCCACTCCGTCAATAAAATAAACAAACAATACCAAATTACTAGGCGCTTAGACCAGCATAACGCCAAGGCGTAACCAAAGGAAGTTTTCCAAGCTTCTCCCGGAAGTCTTGAGTTGGTCTAGAAGCAAATGGTCATAATCGTGCCCAGGCCGTGCGTTCAGCGACAGCAAAAATGTAGACAACCCGCCACCACTGAGCGCAGATGATCGATTTATATGGAGGCGACTTTATTCTGAGGACTTGTCACGCCAGAAACTCAGTCCACGTGCAGGTCTAAGCATAGCGGTGATCTGTCGAAGCGCGCGTATCATACTGTGTTGCGCGCCGCCGGCCTCTGGTCATAATGTGGCCGCGATGTAACAACTAGGTCGATCAATGCAGCTTACCTCCGCTCACGTTAAGAACTATCGCAGTATCCTTGACTCAAATCTGGTTGAAATCGGTCCGTCGACTTGTCTTGTCGGAAAAAACGAGGCTGGAAAAACGGCATTTCTAAAGGCGTTGGAGGGGATAAACTCGACGGACAAGGAATACACTGCGTACAATAAAACAGAAAATTATCCACGTAGGTTTTTGGCTGACTACGAGGAAAAGCATGAGGGTGAAGACGCACAGGTTGTTGAAACAACCTGGCACTTGGAAGCTTCGGATATCGCACTCTTAGCGGAGGAGTTCGGAAAGGATGTGGTCAACGGAGATGAGGTAAAAATCCGGAAGTCTTACAATGAAACAAGCACTACTTGGACAGTGCCGATTGATCAAAAGACGCTTTTGGAAAAGTTGATCACTCGATATGATCTTTCAGAAGCCGAGGCCGTAAGCCTCAAAGATTGCAATTCGACATTGGCAGCGGCAGATCGCCTCTCGAAGCTAGACGAACGCTCGAATTCCCAGCAAGAACTTCTGGATGCCTTGCACAAGTACCGAGATCAGAATGCCGCTAAGAAGGCAATAGATCTGCTCAAACCTGGACTTCCGAAATTTCTATACTTTTCACACTATGACCGCATGGCGGGCGAGATATCCATCAATCAGCTGGCGCATGATAATAAGAATGGCGGCATAAAAGATGGAGATCAAGTTTTCCTCGATTTCCTTGAATACGCTGGCACAACACTGGACGAACTTACGGGTGCAACGAAGTTCGAAGAGATGAATGCCAAGTGTGAGGCAGCTGCTAATAGGATAACCGATCAGATCTTTGAATATTGGACGCAGAACGACCAACTCGAGATCGAAGTCCGCCTAGATGAAGGAAAGAAAGAAGACCCGGCACCGTTCAATAACGGACCTGTCGCCCGTGCACGCGTCAAAAATAACCTACACCGCGTGACCGTTCCATTCTCCGAGAGGTCGGCCGGTTTCATCTGGTTCTTTTCCTTCCTAGTCAAGTTTGCACAGATTAAAAAACACCAAGGAAATGTCATCGTACTACTAGATGAACCTGGGCTGACCCTGCACGGAACCGCCCAGAAGGACCTCCTGCGCTACTTTAAAGAGCAGCTGGAGCCCAAACATCAGATCATTTTTTCCACACATTCTCCGTTTATGGTACCGGCCGAAAACCTCGCAAGCGTTCGCACGGTCGAAGATGTTGTCAAACGTGACAAACGCGACCGCCCATACTCGGAAGGGACGAAGATTCGCCCTGACGTCTTGACTACTGATCCACAGACGAACTTTCCGATTTTCGGGGCAATGGGCTTTGAGGTAACGCAAGGGCTAATCATCTCGCCAAATACTCTGCTCGTCGAAGGCCCCAGTGACATCCTTTATCTTCAGGCGATGTCAAAAAAGTTGCAATCTCTCGGGCGTCCACACCTGGATAGCAAATGGGCAATTTGCCCGTCGGGTGGAATCGACAAAGTCCTTCCGTTCGTAAAACTGTTCTATGGCAACAACTTGAATGTTGCAGTCTTGACAGACTTTGATCGCGGCCAACGGCGAAAACTGGACGACCTATACAAGTCAGAGCTGCTCGATCGTGAGCGCATTGTTCTTGCGACGGAAGTAACAGGTCAAGATGAGGCTGATACTGAAGACTTCTTCGACAACGCGTTTTTCGTGGATCTAGTCAACGCAACCTACGAGCTCACTGGAAAGAGCAAGTTGACTATACAGAAATTGATCGAAGCGGACGAAAATACAGTCCGGCAGGTAAAAAAAGCTGAGGCATACTTTCGCGTTCTTCCAGAAACGGTTCCTGTCTTTAGCCACTATGACCCCGCCTATCATCTTCTGACCCATCCAGAATTACTGGACGAGAACAGCAAATCGGTTCAGAAATCCCTAGAAGCGTTCCAATCGGCAATTGAGCGGATCAATGAGTATATTTAAGAAGTCCACGACCACTTGGCATGTGGAAATGTTATGCAAATAGATCAAGGCTTAGCCGCTTTGGTGGCGGCCGTGATTGCCGCCGCAGCGGCTGTCATTGCAACATTTTCAAGCATGAGGGCCACCCGCTTGATGTCTCTTCTTGCTGCGCGGCAAAATTTCATTGGCCAAGATTTGAAGGACCTAAGCCACTACCTTTACCAAGTTGTCGCTCTTAGCGTTGAGGCAAAAAAATCCAAAAATAATGATGTATTCAATGAGAAGTTAAGTAGGGCGAAGTTGGCCGCCGAGGCCCTAAGCGAACTCAGAATCCGTCATAGATACTCGCTGCCGTTCATATTCGATGCGATCTGGTACCTAAAGGGCACCCCTTTATACTTCGAGCATTACCGCAATGATCGAAACAATCCCCAGCTACTTAAAATTCAAAGGCATGCCACCGAATTACGTGAAGATCTTGACGCAACTCTGGAGAACTTCTTCTTTCATGGAAAAGCCCCAAACTACCTCAACCGGAGAAAGCTGAAAAATTCATGTAAAAGACTCGAGCGATCGTTCTTGGCTGGCAAGTCCGGTTCGCGAAAGAAGTGGTGGTTTTAGGTGTATTTCAAGGTGATGCTTGATTAAAGACATGCACCACCGCGACTACCACTACGCACCTAGACAACACTGCACCCCTACGCCGATTTTGAATATCGACGTAGGGCATGACATTATTGATCAGTGTTATCTTTCTGTGACTTCTTAACCAATAGTATCAGGGTATCTCCAGATAGGTTCTTCCAAGTTTTTCCGACCGGAACGAATTGGAAGGATGGCAAAATCCCTTCTTTCATCGTCGGGTGGCTTGTTGTGGCAAAAATGCCGTTTCCACCTGCGAGACGCATCACCTCTGCGACCAATGCTTTAGCTATACCTTTGCCCGCATGCTCGGGTGAAACTGATACGTATCCAAGCTCATATGGGTATTCTTGCTCTGTAAGAGAATAGTTTGCTTTATTAGTTCCTTGCAGGCCAATTCTGTACTCGTGCAATGGTACTTTCAAAGCGGCAACGCCAACTGTTTGGCCGGCAACTTCAGCGAAGGCGATCTGAGCACCCAGTCGAACCACGCCCATTCGGACATACACTTCATCAACCGCGCCACCAGAGGCAACCAATTCAACGAAGGTATCTATCTCTTCTTGTGCGGCATTGGCGCCGATGAGGGTTCGGTACTTTATCATGCTGACTCAGATTGAAATTCGATTTGAGAAGATAAGTAGACCGGCTGACGGCTTTATGGAAGCCACGCTTCCTAGCCCACTAGGGCGAGCAGCCAATCACCGTGACCTGGCAACTTACGCGCCAGTGCCGATGGCGCTGCAGCCAGAGCTCGGTGTGCCTGGACCAACCTAAGGCTTCTAGGCGCCGGCAGACCGCGGCTCGGCGTCTTTCCAATGTGAATTCACTGGAAGACAGCGCGCACGACGGCTGATCGCCTCGAATTGCACCGGACAATAGTCCCAGACATCTACCCCAACGTTCACCGCGTTCCTCGTCCCTGCCCAATTCTCATGGACATGACCAAAGAGCTGGAGCGCGCCGCGCCGGGCGTGCTCCCAGGTGATCATGGGGTAGTGGCAGAGGGTTAGAGGCGGTTCCTTTGGCGCATCCTCCACTTGCGCGAGATGGCTAATACTGTCCCAAGGCAACGAGCGCGTCGCAGCGCCATCGTGGTTGCCGATGACCAGATGACGCCGCGCACCTGGCAGCCGCTGAAAGATGCCGTGTAGCCAGGCCTCATCGTCAGATCGCTTTCCCCCGGCAAAATCACCTACGATCCATAGATCGTCCTCTGGGCCGACCTTGGACCAAAGGTTCTCCAGCAGCGCGCCGTCCATATGGCTGGCGCTGCGGAACGGACGTTTGCAGAAACCGATGATAGCCTCATGCCCGAAATGCAGGTCCGCCGTGTACCAATGCGCCATTAGAACCCTCCCGCTGCCGGGCCGCGAGCGAAGATCAGGCAGGCCCGTCGCAACACGTCGTTCTCGGCGCGCAGTCGCTGGTTCTCTAGCTCAAGATCGGCCTTCGACATCGCAGCGAGGCGCTTCCGGTTGGACAGAAGCACTGGATCAACGGTCTCTAACAGACCACTTTCTTGAACCCACTCCAGCAGGGTCTTGGGAGCGCAACCCACACGCGACGCCACCTCGGAGACGGCAGCCCAGAGGGACGGGTGATCATTCTGGATAGCCAGTACGTCCTGGACCGCACGTGCTCGTGTATCGGCCGGATACGAAGGTCTTGCCGCTCTCCGCAGCGAAGTTTTTTCTGTCATTTTTTCGTCGTCTTTCACTGCTCTGGCTTAATACCAAACCTCAGGGGCGCCTGCGGATGAATCCCGTCCGCTTGCGCTCCTCTGGCTCGGTCCGTTCCGGCGGCCGGCGCCCGGCCTCCAAGGCGCCGTGCAAGGTCGACAACGAGGCGTTCAATTCGCTCCGCAATTCGGCGAGCGCCTTCTCTTGCTCGAGTTGCCGCTGCATGCACGCGGAGACGCTCTTCTCCAATTCTTCGACGCAGGCGAGCAACTCTTTCTCGAGCGGTGTCAGGGTCATCGGGGATCACTCCATCGTCAGGCATATGCGGTTCGTTCCGGCGCCGATCGGGCAGCTTGCGGGCGACAGTCCTTGTGGCAGGACGATCACCTGTCCCAGGCCGCCGACACCACGGATAGTCCGACTGCCCGTCAATTGCTCCGGGATAAGCTGGATCGGTGGTTCGGGCGGCGGCAGTGTCGCCGCCTTCGCGCCCAAGAACGCGCTGAAGGCCGCCATCAACCCGGCGAGGGCGATCCCCGACAGGATCAGGGCCACCGCCCTCAGCGTCACGATCTGGCCGCGCCTCAGGCGCTGCTGCTCCAGCTCCTGCATCAGGTTCTCGATTTCGACCCTTCGCTGCGCCACCTCGTCCATCAGGTCCCTGGTGCTCTTGCGGGACAGATCGCGAAGACTGTCCAAATCGTCCGAGATTGTACGCGCGGCGCTTTGCGCAGTCTTCCGCAACACGTCGTTCGAGCTCTTCAACTGGGATTGCAGCGAGTCGAGCTGAGCCTCCAGCATCTGCTCCATGTTCTGTCGGATGCGCGGGCTGAGCTGCATCTGCGGTCCAGTCGTCATAGAAATACCTTCCTCTCAAACGCCATTTGTTCTTTGGCTGGTCTGGGTCGGCGACGGTCACGAAATCGTCTCCCGCTCGTGGGATGGCGAAGCCGACGCTCTTGAGCGCTTCGAGCAGCGTGTCGCGGTCAAGGATCGCCCCAAGACTGACCTGCTCCTTTACCCACTCGTGGACCGCTTCTCGTGTCTGCGCCCGTTCTGGCGCTTCTGTGATGGTCTTCACGTCGCGGGCCCGCGCCGGGTCCATGGGATCGGCCCAGCCATGCCGGCGGTTGTGCAAATCCATGAAAGCCAGGAACGACTGCTCGTGACCTGGCGGCGCGATGTTGAGGGACTTTCCCGTCCGCAGCTCCATCCGCGGCATAAGGAAATGCAACTCTACGCGACCTGCGTGCAGATGGCGAACCCACAACATCCGATAGCTGTCATGGGTTAGGCCCGGGCAAGCGAAGGCCTCAAACGCCTCCATCATCTGGCGCTGCTGCGCTTCTGTCGGAGCATCCTCGGCGGCAAAGCTCAACACCCCGGACTTGTATCGCCAGCGATGCGGCACAGCATCCACGAGGTCGATCATGCGCTCCGGGTGCCCCTTCAGAACCTCGGGCGAGATCGAGCGGCGCACACGCTTGATCCTGCCAGCCGCGTCGCGCTTGGGCTGTCGGTACTGGTCGTAGTCTACCACCACCTCCTCGATAAGGTACTTCACCGCAGGAGCGGCCTCGCCCTGACCATGGTCGAAGAACTTGACCATCATCGCCAGCTCCAATGCCGGTGCGCCAGCTTGCCCAGCTTCCGATCGATGGCGACAAGCAGGCTCAGGATCGCCAGGCGGTCCAGATAGCTGCCATCTGCCTCGGCGGCCCGCAGAACGCGCGTGACCTCGTCCATGTCGGCCTCGAGGCGAGCGACGGCCCGTATCAGTTCCGGCGGCGCCATGGGGACGTTGGTGCGGTGGCCGGACGTCACCATCCCTAGGGCCTCTCTCAGCAGCTCCGCTAGAGGCCGGCGGGCCTGACGCGCGATGTCATCCAATGCGTCCTTCTCAAACTGGGACACCCGGAAGGTGATCGATCGGGACAACTGCTCGGCATACTTGGCTCCCGAAACTGCCGGGGGGTTCGAAGGGGGCGCAGCCCCCTCGCCTGTTCCCGCGTCGCAAGACGTGGGTGAACTTGATTTCCGTCCCGTGACCATCACTCGGCCCCCTCTGACATTTCGCTGAAGACCTGCCCCGTTGCCTCTGGGAGCCGCCGCTGGCGGCTGCGAAGCGGTGGCTCGCCTGCCGTGTGGAAGGCGATCTCACCACCACTCCGCGGCACATGACCTGAAGCGTCGGGCATGGTGGCGCGGTCGTGCAATTGACGCCGCAAACCTTGGAGCTCTCCGATCAAACCGTGAAGTGCGGAACCACGCGCAGCGGTGTTGCGCGCCAAGCCCAAGAACGCGCGGCGAAGGTCATCGACCTGATGCACACTGCCGACCCGCTCTGCATTTCGATCTGCGACTAGAAGACAGATGGCCGCTTTCTCCGGACCGAGGCAGTCGACCTGGCGCTGCCAGAGACCAACTGGGATACCTCGTACCTGCGCCCAATCTTTTGCCGCGGCAGGGATCGTGCGCCAATCCGGCGGGGCATCGGGGGGCGCGTACTGCCGAACCGCATCTTCGAAGCTTGGGCTGGCGAGAATGCAGAACTGCGCCGGGGTCAGCCGGGGTTCGGGCTCCCCGCTGCTACATCTTTTTGAGTTTGTTTTTCTACCTTCTCTGGGTGCGACATCCGCGTCGCACCGGTCGGACATTTCCACTGCCACAGACGCTTCGGCGAACGTCTCGATCAATGCTTCCAGCGCATCGGCGATCTCCTTCAGCCGCGCATAGCGCCAGATGCGGGAGGGGCGCCGAGATGGCAGGATCACTTCTGCGGCCTCTTCGGCGGAAGCGTCCCCAGAGGTTCGGATCCGCTCCAAGAGCTTGTGGATATGAAGGCGCAGACGCTTGGCCTCTTCCTTCTCGAAGCAAGTCTTCCGCGCGGCTGCCTCAATCTCGCGGGCCCGATCCACGAGCGGAGCGAGGTTGATGCCGAAAGCGTAGCGGATAACGTTTTCCGACCTGACGCCGTATCGGCGGCATCGTGCTGCACTGGATTTCACGATGAAGCCCAGCTCTGCTAAGCGCGCCTCGGCCCGGGCAATCTGGCGCGGGTCCGCCTCCAGCTGCGATGCGGTTTCCGAGACCGAGGGCCACAGGGCGCAGATCCTGCCTGCGGCATAATCCTGGTCCTGCGTCCGGGAGATCGCGAAGCGCAGGTACTTGAGCGTCGTATCGGTCAGGCCGAAGTGCTTCGCCGCCTTCACCAAGAGACCGTAGAGGTCCCATCGGGTCATCCCTTCCGGCAGACCGCGGTGTGTCAACACGTGCGTCATGCGAACCTCCCATCGGGGAGGTCGCGCCACAGGATTTTCGTTGTGACAGGGCGGCTCAATGCGCTATACTTTGGGAAGCAGAATTTCGTGCCTGCTTTTGAATTTGCCTCGGTTTCGGTTGCCGCCGGACCGAGGTTTTTCTTTGCCCATCTCCCCGCTAAATCAGAGCCAGCCCGGTCCGGCTGTACGGGTTTTGTACGGGATGCTCTCGATCCGGGACCGAAAACCGACAGAAAATCCTGCAAGAAGCTGCAGGATATGCCCGCGCGCAGATCGTAAGTGCCTGATGTAAAGCTGAAAAGTGGTGACCCCGGCAGGATTTGAACCTGCAACCTGCCCCTTAGGAGGGGGCTGCTCTATCCAGTTGAGCCACGGGGCCCCGATTGTTCTGAGGCAGGGACTTGATGCCCTGAAACAGGTGCCGGTTTCAAGCCTATTTCCACGGCGGTCTTCGCAGGATGTGCTGAACAGGTAGGGGAAAAATGAAAAGAGGAAGCGAATTGGCCCACCGCTTCCTCTTTGCTTCAGCATACCCGCGATCGGAGTCTACACGCGGTTTTGCCTATATCAGTCAGGGCTTTTGGAGTCTTCGCCCTTCCTGTTATCGCTAACATAGCGCGGCTGTTGCCCTTGCGCAAGACAAATATTTGGCGCTAACAAGAATAAACAGCTTTTGAGGACATGCCCGTGACCAGAACGCCCAATGATACGCGACGCCCGCTGACCCTGCGCGATGTGTCCGAAGCCTCCGGCGTGTCCGAGATGACGGTCAGCCGTGTGCTGCGCAATCGTGGCGATGTCTCGGCCAGCACGCGGGCGCGGGTTCTGGAGGCGGCCAAGAGCCTTGGCTATGTGCCCAACAAGATCGCGGGGGCGCTTGCCTCGCAGCGGGTCAATCTTGTGGGGGTGATCATCCCGTCCCTCGGCAATCTCGTTTTCCCCGAGGTGCTTGCGGGGATTTCCGACGGGCTCGAGGGCAGCGGCCTGCAACCTGTTGTGGGCGTGACCGATTATTCGCCCGAGAAAGAGGAAAGCGTTCTTTACGAGATGCTGTCTTGGCGCCCGTCAGGTGTGATCATCGCGGGGCTCGAGCATAGCGAGGCGGCACAGGCGATGCTGGAAAACGCCGGCATTCCGGTGGTCGAGATCATGGATGCCGATGGCGAGGGCGTTGATTCCGTTGTGGGGATCTCGCATCGCCGCGCAGGGCTGCAGATGGCCGAGGCGATCGTTGCGGCAGGCTACAAGAAGATCGGCTTCCTTGGCTCCAAGATGCCCGAGGACCACCGCGCACGGAAGCGTTTCGAAGGCTTCAAGGAAGGGCTCGCCGCGGTGGGGCTCACGATCTCGGATGAGGAATTCTATGGCGGTGGCTCGGCGCTCGCCAAGGGGCGCGAGATGACCCAGGCCATCCTGACACGCTCGCCCGATCTCGATTTCCTCTATTACTCGAACGACATGATCGGGGCAGGCGGCATGCTCTGGTGCCTTGATAACGGCTATGACGTGCCGGGTCAAATCGGGATGGCGGGGTTCAACGGGTTGCGTCTTCTTGATGGATTCTCGCGCCGTCTGGCGACGATGGATTCCTGCCGCCGCGAGATCGGGCTGAAGGCGGCCGAGATCATTGCCGGCGTGCCACATAGCGGGATGATCGGCGGCGAGAAAATCGTGCTGGAGCCGGTGCTGCAGCCCGGCGATACGATCCGCAAAGCCTGATTAGAACGCCTCGAGCAGGCTGTTATGGCGCGCGACAAACGCCTCGCGCGTCTCGCGCGGCGGGCGTAGCTGGAGCCGGAGCTGTTCTGCCAGCGCGGGTTTGACCTTGCCGAAGATCTTGTCGGCCTCTTCCGTGGAAAAGCCGGCAATCCGCTCTGCCTCGAGCCGTGCCGAGACGATATCGGCCCGCTTGATCTGGCGCTTGAGCTGCTGGCTGATCTGCGCGGGCAGGCCGAAGCGCAGATGGATCGCCGCTGTCAGCCGAGCATCAAGCATGCCGTAATCCTGCCCTATTGCCGCTTTCACCGGCGAGATCATATCGCCCAGCACATATTCGGGCGCATCATGCAGAAGGGCGGCGAGCCGCTCTCTGGGCGGTGCCTTGGGATAGAGAAGTCCGAAGATCTCCTCGACGAGGATGGAATGCTCGGCCACCGAATAGGCCCAGTCCCCCATGGTTTGCCCGTTCCAGCGCGCCACGAAGGACAGCCCGTGGGCAATATCCTCGATCTCGATATCCACAGGTGTCGGGTCCAAGAGATCCAGCCTGCGCCCCGAGAGCATCCTTTGCCATGCGCGTTTCATTTGATCACCGTCAGATCGGTGGGGAAGCGGGCAAGATAGCGGGCGATCGCCTTCGAGGAGAGAAGATGCTTGATCAGCATCTTGCGCATGCGCGCACCATCAGGGGGCAGCTGCGCCTCGGGGATGTGGCAATCGCCATGCTCGGGGAAATGGGTGCGGATGAAGCGGCTGTAATGCTGGCGGAAGCGGGGCGGGAATTGCCCGTCCTTGTCCTTCCACGGTTTGGAATTTCCGATGAAATGGATGACATTCGGCCCCTGCACATCGCAGAAGAACCGCGCCGCCCAGCTATATTGCCAGTTCCAGAACGGGCTGAGTTCGGCCCAGTTGCCCTGTAGCACCGAATTATAAAGGTTCTGGTCGTGGCGGATCATCCGCGGGGCTTCGCGGCGCCCCAGATCCAGACAGGCCTCCAGAAGCCCGCTCGCGATATAGTTGGCCACATCCATCAATAGGACACCGGCGTTGAAATAGGGCGCAGCCGGCAGGCCGAGCCGCTTGAACTGGGTCGCGCGGCGACCCGGGCTGCGCCACTGGATATTGTCGCGCACGGCCCCCAGAGGCCGGTCGCCCAGATCGGTCGCCATCAGCGCCGAGAAATCCCCGCCCTGCACATAGATATCGGAATCCATATAGAGGATGCGGTCATAGTCGTCGGCCAGCGCCTGCGGCAGTGCGAGGCGCAGATAGACGTCATGGCTTTTGCCCGCGTCCAGCCGGAGTCCCTCGAACATCGTGCCGATATCGACCTTCAGCAAACGGATGCCCAAATGTGCAAGGCTCTCGGGGATGGTGACGGGACGCTCGTTGAAGGCGATGCAGATATCGAAATCATGGGTCGGCGTCGAGTGCAGGATCTGCTCTGCCGCGAGCGCCGCGTAAGGCAGATAGCCATTGTCACAGCAGAAGATGATGGCTTTGCGATGGGTTGCGGGCCGGTTGGCGTTTACCTTTATTGTCACTATTTTCTCCCGCAGGCCCTATGACGTTAACGTCACTTAACCCATTTGAAATCACTCTGGCCCTATGGTCGATCCAAGCGCCGGGCGGCTGATGGCTCCCATCGGGCTGGTCGGGATTATCAGGTTTTTACAGGCTAGGGGAAGACCTCTTCCACGCGGCGCATATGTGGCGGTGCGGGAGAGCTTTGTGCCTGATTCAGGCCGGATATGACGTCAAACCAGCAATTCGGGAACAAATACGGACACGGCGCGTTGAGGTCACGAACAGGACGTAAGGAGGAACATCATGCGCCTCGGCCCGAAGAAAATTGCAGCACTCACCGCCGCTTCCGCTCTTGCGGTGGCACTTCCCGTTACGGTCGCCATGTCCAAGGTCAATGGCATAGGCTCGATCGAGATGGAGATTCCGCAGATCGGAACGGCAGCAGCGCAGGCCGAGCCAGCAACTGCACATGATGTTCAGGATGTTGCCTATCAGGGTAATATGGGGGAGGCCGATATGGGCCGCCCGATGGATGGTCCGATGGGGCCGATCTATGGCAATGGCGATCTGTCGCTCTTTGACGAGATCCAGCAGATCGGCGATGATCAGGTCACCAACGTTCCCTATTGCGACCAGCCGGTCACGCTCGACGCGACCCTCAACCATGATTTCGCCGAGAATATGCGTATGGAACGCAAGATTGGCGATCAACGCTCGATCGAGTTCTGGGCCTCCGATGTGATGGGCACATGGACTGCCATCTACAATCGCGCGGATGGTGTGGCTTGCGTGCTGTCCTCGGGTATGGATTGGGAGCGTGGAGACAGCCCCGTTGCTATGCTCGAAAGCGCCGAAATTCTTCCCGTTAAGGGATAAGTGACCACGTTAATTGCCGGCGTTCAATTGCCGAAAGCCAGCCTGAGTGCTAGGTAGGCTTCCAACAGATATAAGTTGGGAGCCGACCATGGCTGATTATGCGATCAAGGACATCGCTCTGGCACCGTACGGGCGCAAAGAGCTGGACATTGCTGAAACCGAAATGCCGGGCCTGATGGCCTGCCGTAGCGAATTTGGCGCATCCAAGCCGCTCAAGGGCGCGCGTATCGTCGGGTCGCTCCATATGACCATTCAGACAGCCGTGCTGATCGAGACCCTTGTGGCTCTTGGCGCGGATGTCCGCTGGGCTTCGTGCAACATCTTCTCGACCCAAGATCACGCGGCAGCGGCCATTGCCGAGTCCGGTGTTCCGGTCTTTGCCGTCAAAGGCCAGTCGCTGGAAGAGCACTGGGATTATCTTGACCGCTCCTTCCAGTTCCCTGAAGGCGCCAATATGATCCTCGATGATGGTGGTGACGCGACGCTCTACGTTCTGCTTGGCGCGCGCGCCGAGGCGGGCGAGGACATCATTCCCGTGCCGCAATCGGAAGAGGAAGCCGTCATCAAGGCGCAGATCAAAAAGCGTATGGAGCAATCCCCGGGCTGGTTCACCAAGACCCGCGACGCGATCAAGGGTGTGTCGGAAGAGACCACTACCGGCGTGCACCGCCTCTATGATCTGCACAAGAAGGGCCAGCTTCCCTTCCCCGCGATCAATGTCAACGACTCCGTCACCAAGTCGAAATTCGACAATAAATACGGCTGTAAGGAATCGCTCGTGGACGGCATCCGCCGCGCGACCGATGTGATGATGGCGGGTAAGGTCGCTGTTGTCTGCGGTTATGGCGATGTGGGTAAAGGATCGGCAGCCTCGCTGCGTGGTGCAGGTGCCCGCGTGAAGGTGACCGAAGTCGACCCGATCTGCGCGCTTCAGGCCGCGATGGACGGGTTCGAGGTCGTGCTGCTGGAAGACGTGATCGCTGATGTGGATATCGTCATCACCACCACCGGCAACAAGGACATTGTCCGCATCGAGCATATGCGCGAGATGAAGGATATGGCGATCCTCGGCAATATCGGTCACTTCGATAACGAGATCCAGGTTGCGGCTCTGAAGAACCACAAATGGACCAATATCAAGGAACAGGTGGATATGATCGAGATGCCCTCGGGCAACCGTATCATCCTTCTGTCCGAAGGCCGCTTGCTGAACCTCGGGAACGCGACCGGTCACCCGTCCTTCGTGATGTCGGCCTCCTTCACCAACCAGGTTCTGGCGCAGATCGAGCTGTGGACAAAGGGCGAGGACTATCAGCCGGGCGTCTACATCCTGCCCAAGGCGCTCGACGAGAAGGTCGCCCGTCTGCATCTGGCGCGGATTGGCGTGAAGCTGACCGAACTGAAGCCCGATCAGGCCGAATATATCGGTGTAACGGTAGAGGGCCCCTATAAGCCCGAGCATTACCGTTACTGATCTATCGATCAGATGATCCCGAAGCCCCGGTTCGCGCCGGGGCTTTTTCTTTGGAGGCAAACGACGCCGTGTAACAACGAGAAGATGATCGGTCCGGTCGGGCGGACGGGGTTGACGCGGCGGGCGGCAGGCTGGATTGTGGGCGAAATTTCGTTGAAGGGGGCTTTTGATGGCTCGGATTACTGGGGTTGCGGTAACCGCGACCTGTCTGGCAATGATCGGCAGCGCCGGTTTCGCGGATGTGACGGCGCAGGATGTTTGGGACAATGTGCAGGATCTCTATCGCGGCATGGGCTTCGAGGTCTCTGCCCGATCCGTGACGCCGACCGAAAAGGGCCTGACGGTCTCCGGCATCACCCTTGCGCGCGATAATAACGTGACGGATGAGGTGAAAACCTCCAACAGCTTTACGGTTCCGCAGATCGAATTCATCGAGATCGGTGACGGGCGTGTGCGTGTGGATGTGTCCGACCAGATCAAGGGTGTGGGCAAAACCGTAGGCGGTGATGGCAAGGATCTCGTCAGCTCCACGACCGAGTTCGATCTGACGGGCGATGATATCGTGGCCTCTGGCGACCCGAAGAATGTGCATTACCAGATGGGGCTCGAGGCGTTGACGCTGGGGATGCGCCAGACCGTCCACCAGCCCGAGGCCGATTTTCCGACCGATCTGACCTTCGGGCTGACCGGTGTGAAGGGGGATTATACCGTCGACCTGCGCGAGGGCTCGCAGCAGACGGGCAGCTATCATATCGACAGCGCCTCGCTGAACGGCAAAGGCACCGATCCGGCCGGTGGCAGCTTCACCGTTTCGGGCGGGGCACAACAGATCGATAGCAAGATGGCAACGGCGATCCCTGCCGGTGTGAAACTCGAAGCCGTAGGGGCCTATGGCGCGCCCGGTGTGTCGAGCCAGCTCGATAGCACGACCGGCCCGATCAAACTCGATCTGGAGACCCAGTCCGAGGATGGCGATGCCAAGATCCATTTCGCGGCCGATCATGGCAGCCAGACTGTCAGCATGATGGATGGCACTGCTCGCTATCATGCCGTTGGTGACGCGATCAAAATGGATGTGCTGGCCCCCAATATGCCCTTCGAGGCATCCTTCGGGCTTGACCATGCGGAAGGCGGGCTGAGCTTCCCAACGACCAAAGGCGCTGCACTCAAGCCTTTCGGGGTGGATCTGGCCCTGAAAGGTGTGACGCTCGATGACCAGATCTGGCGGATGCTGGACCCGCAGGGCAAGCTGCCCCATGATCCGGCGCAGCTGGAGCTGAAGCTTTCGGGCCATGCCAAGGTCAATCAGGACCTCTTCGACGAGAATTTCGGCCAGCTGCCGGTCTCGCCGGGCGAATTGCGCGATCTCAATCTCGATCTGCTGCATCTCAATGCGGTGGGTCTCGACCTGACGGGCAATGGTGCGGTGACCTTCGATGGCGGTTCTGCAATGCCGTGGCCTGTGGGTAAGGTGCATCTGGCGCTGAGCGGGGCCAAGGGTCTGATGGGCAAACTGACCGAGATGGGGCTTCTACCGCAGGATCAGGCAATGTTTGCCCAGATGATTCTCGGGCTATATGCAAGATCAACCGGCGACGATGCGATGGAGACCGATCTGGAATTCACCCAAGACGGGCATATTCTGGCAAACGGCCAAACTATCCAGTAAGAGCAATCAAACTCGTGTGAGTCGCCCGGCCCGCGCCGGGCGTCTTGCCATCTGACGGAAGGAGATCCCATGTCTGGTACCGATCTTAGCGATCTGACAGCCCGGCTTCTGGACGCGGCCAAGAAGGCCGGTGCGGAAGCTGCGGATGCAATGGCGGTGGATGGCACGGCCGTGTCCATCGACGTGCGGCAGGGAGCTCTGGAACAGGCCGAGCGCGCCGAGGGCGTGGAGATCGGTCTGCGCGTGCTGATCGGCGGGCGTCAGGCCTGCGTGTCGGCCTCCGATATTTCCGACCGGACCATTGGTGATATGGCCGAGCGCGCCGTCACTATGGCCCGTATCGCGCCCGAAGATCCCTATGCAGGGCTTGCCGACCCCTCGCAGCTGGCGCGTGACTGGGATCTGGCGGTGCTCGAGCTGAACGATCCAACCGAAGACCCGAGCGCGCAGGCGCTGGAAGAGGATGCGCTGCGTCTGGAGGCTGCGGCCTTGGGCGTGGAAGGGATCACTCAGGTCTCGGCGGCTTCGGCCTCCTTCACCCGTCAGCGAGTCGAGCTGGCCGCGAGCAATGGCTTCTCGGGCGGCTATGCGCGCTCTTCGCGTGGGCTTTCGGGCGTGGCGATCTCGGGTGAGGGCCTGAAGATGGAGCGTGATTACGCAGGTGAAAGCCGCATCTTCCAATCCGATCTGCCGAGCCCTGAAGAGGTTGGCCGTCTGGCCGCAGAACGCACTGTGGCCCGCCAGAACCCGCGCCGTCCGAAAACCGGAGCCTATCCGGTAATGATCGACGAGCGGGTGTCGTCGAGCCTGATCTCGCATCTACTCTCGGCGGTAAACGGTTCCTCTGTGGCGCGCGGGTCGTCATGGTTGCGAAATGCGATGGGCGAGCAGGTCCTGCCCGAGGGGATGTCGCTTCTCGAGGACCCGCATCGCGTGCGTGTGCAGGGCTCGCGTCCGTTCGATGCAGAAGGTCTGCCGACCGCCAAGCGGGTGATCGTCGAGAACGGGATCCTGAAAAGCTGGACGCTGGATCTGGCGACCGCACGTAAACTGGGGCTGGAAAGCACCGGCAATGCCTCCCGCGGTCTGTCTTCGGCGCCGGGGCCGGCGGCGGGCAATATCGCCCTGACCCAAGGAACGAAATCCCAAAGCGAGCTTTTGGCCGAGATGGGCACCGGACTTCTGGTGACCTCGTTCATTGGCGCGACGATCAACCCCAATACGGGCGATTATTCGCGCGGGGCCAGCGGGTTCTGGGTCGAGAACGGGCAGATCGTCTATCCGGTGAATGAATGCACCATCGCGGGTAATTTGCGCGATATGCTGAGGGGGCTTGTGGCCGCGAATGACGCACGCACCCATCTGAGCCATGTGGTGCCGTCGCTTCTGGTCGAGGGGTTGACGCTTGCCGGTGAGTAACTATCGACACGATTTGCAACTGTTGGAAAGTGTCGCCCGCGAGGCGGGGGATCTGTCGCTGAAATACTGGAAGCAGTCGCCCGAGGCGTGGAACAAGCCTGCCGATGCGGGCCCTGTCTCCGAGGCCGATCTGGCGGTGAACGACTTCCTCGAAGCGCGGTTGCGGGGCGCGCGGCCTGATTACGGCTGGCTTTCGGAAGAAAGCGTGGACAGCACCGAGCGGCTTGAAAACGAACGTGTTTTTATCATCGATCCGATTGATGGCACACGGGCATTCCTCAATGAGGATCCGGGCTTCGGACAGGCGATTGCGGTGGTCGAGAACGGGCGCGTGGTGGCGGGCGTGGTGCATATGCCGGCCCTTGCGCTGACCTATACCGCGACAGCCGATGGCCCCGCGCTTCTCAACGGGACGCCGATCCGGCCCAGCAACGCGACGCGGATCCGCGGCGCGACCGTGCTGACCTCGAAATTCAGCGATGATCCGGGGATCTGGCTGAACGGGTTCCCGGGCTACAAGCGCTCTTTGCGGCCGTCGATGGCATGGCGGCTCTGTCTGGTGGCCGAAGGCCGGTTCGATGCGACGATTTCCATGCGGAAATCCTGGGAATGGGACGTGGCCGCGGCCAGTCTGATTGCCGAGCGGGCAGGGGTCACCGTGACCAACCGTCTGGGCGAGCCCTTCGGGTTCAACCGCCCTGAATGTCAGGAAGACGGGCTGGTTGTTGCGCCGCCCGAGCTGCATGCGGATTTCATGGCACAGCTGCGGAACTGACATCCTATAAAACTTTAATAAAAGTCGCTGGTTACCAATTGCTAACGATTTCGGCCTAGCGTCCCACAAAGCAAGAATTGCGTTTGCGGGGCGAATCCCATGGTTGAATTCCGGCGGCTGGTGGCTGTCTTTTTACTCGGTCTCCTCGGGCTCTCGTCCGGGGCTTTTGCGGAGGATGCGCCGCTCTCGGCATTGCGTGCCGATCTGATGTCGGTCTGGAACGATCCGGCATCCTCGGATGACCCCGATGCATTGCCGGATCTTCCGCAGATGCCGGAGATCGCGCAGCTTCCCGATGGCAGCGTGCTGCGGGCCGACAGGCAGGCGGAAGAGCCTCCCGAGCCCCGGATCAATACCTATCCTTTCTTCCAGCAGGGCACGGCAGCCTCTTCGACCGCTGCGGGGAGCCTTTTTGCCATCGCACCGCCGATGATGGAGCCGATGGAGGATATCTCCGCCGGTAGCGATGATCTCGAGATTGCGGAGGAGCAGCCGTGAAACTCACCATCGCGCAGATCTTCCAGCCGACGATCCTTTTGGCCCTCGCCCTGATGGCGGTCATCGTTATGATGATCCTTCCGGTGCCGTCATGGGTGCTGGATCTGGGGCTGGCGGTATCCTTTGCCATCGCCATCCTGATTTTCACCGTGACGCTGTTCATCGAGCGGCCGCTCGATTTCTCGTCCTTCCCGACGGTCCTGCTGACATCGATGATGCTGCGGCTCTCGCTCAACGTCTCCTCGACCAAACTGATCATCGGGCAGGGTCATACCGGCACCGGCGCCGCAGGCGGCGTGATCGAGGGCTTTGCGAACTTCATCATGGGCGGCTCGGTCCTGATCGGCCTTGTGGTATTCTGCGTGATCCTGATCGTGAACTTCATCGTGATCACCAAGGGCGCGGGCCGGATGGCCGAGGTGGGCGCCCGTTTCGCACTCGACGCGATGCCGGGCAAGCAGCTGGCCATTGATGCCGATATGAGCGCCGGTGCTATCGATCACGCCGAGGCGCGCGCACGGCGCGAGCGCGAGCAGAAGGAGACGACCTTCTTCGGCTCGCTCGATGGGGCCTCGAAATTCGTGAAGGGCGATGCGGTTGCGGGTCTGATGATCACGCTGTTGAACATGATCGTCGGCCTGACCATCGGCATGGCGGTGCACGGGATGCCGCTGATGAGCGCGCTCGAAACCTACGCGATCCTGACCGTGGGCGATGGTCTGGTCAGCCAGATCCCCGCCGTCATCATCTCCATCGCCACCGCGATCCTTTTGTCGCGTGGCGGCGCAAGCGGCACGGCCGATAGCGATCTGTTCGGCCAGCTCTCGAAATATCCGCCGGCGCTGATCACCGTGGGAGTGCTGATGGCGCTCTTCGCTCTGGTGCCGGGCCTGCCCTTCACGCCCTTCATGCTGGGGGCTGCCGCGCTGGGAGGTTCGGCCTTCTACCTGCACAAGAAAACCCGCAAAGAGGAGGCGAAGGCCGCAATGCGCGTGCCGCCGCCCGAACCCAAGAAGAAAAAATCCATGGGTGATGTGCTGGATGTGGATGATATCCATGTCGAGTTCTCCGCCGATCTGGTGGCGATGGCGCTTGATCCTGCCACCGGCCTTGATGTGCGGATCAACAATATGCGCAACCATGTGGCCTCGAGTTTCGGGCTTATCCTGCCCGAGATCCGGCTGACCGACGATTCCACACTGGCGCCCGGTGAATACCGTATCCGTATTCAGGGGGTCGAGCAGGCGCGTGACAGGCTCTATCCGGAAAAGGTGCTGGCGCTTCTGGCCGATAATGCCGAACTGCTGCCCAAGGGTGAGAATGTGCGCGAGCCGGTCTATGGCGCGCCCGCGCGCTGGGTGCCGCAGGATGCACAGGAAGAAGCGGCGCTCAGCGGGTCGACGGTGGTGAGCCCGACCGAGGTGCTGGCGACCCATCTCCTCGAGGTTATCAAATCGAATTTCGGCCGTCTGATGACGCTCAGGGCGCTTCGCCGGTTGCTCGAAGAGGTGGGCAATCTCAGCGATCCGGCACGAGGCGAGGCCAACCGCCGTATCCTCGACGAGCTGGTTCCCGACAAGGTGTCCATCGACATGCTTCTGGCCGTTCTGCGGCTGCTCCTGGAAGAGCGGGTGTCGATCCGCAATCTCCTCCTGATCGTCGAGGCGATCGCCGAGGCTCGGGGCATGTCCTCGCCCGAGATGATCACCGAGCATGTGCGCCAGCGTCTGGGCTTCCAGCTTGTGGCTGAATACCGGCGAGAGGATGGCACGCTGCCGCTTCTGCAGCTGGCCCCCGAATGGGAAGAGACCTTCAGTGCCTATCAGCTGCCGGACAATAACGGGAATGGCGATATCGCGCTGCCGCCCGAGAAATTCTCGCGGCTGGTCAATAACATCGCCGAACGGATCGCGCGGGTGGGCGAGCAGGGCGTGTTCCCGGCCATCGTGACCTCGGCGCGCCGGCGGCGCTATATCAAGACCGTGCTCGGAGCAAAGGGCATTGCCGCGCCTGTTCTGTCCTTCGAGGAAATCGGTCTGGATGCGAAACCCGCAATGCTCGGGGTGGTGCCGGTATGATCGATCTTGCCGCGCAGGTGCTGGATCTGACCCATCAGGGCTTCATGATCGCGTTTGCCGTGTTCCTGCGGGTGGGGGCAATGGTCTCGGTCATGCCGGGCTTCGGTGAGAGCTACCTGACGACCCGCGTGAAACTGGCGATGGCGCTGGCCTTCACGGCAGTTGTGGCCCCCGCGGTCAGCCCCGATCTGATGGGCCTGCCGCATGAGATCGGTCTGGATGTTATCCTGCCCGAGACCGCGATCGGGCTGCTGATCGGGGTGATCATGCGGATGTTCATGTATGCGCTGCAGACCGCAGGAATGATCATCGCGCAGGCCACGTCGCTTGCGCAGATGTTCGGCATGGGCGGTGAATCCCAGCCGGCGGTGGGCTTCATGCTGTCGATGGCGGGGGTGGCGCTGGCCTTTGCGATGGGGCTGCATGTGCAAGCGGCCGAGCTGATGATCGGGTCCTATCAGGCCTTCCCTTTCGCGCAGTTTCCGGCCCCCGATCTGGTGCGTGACTGGGGCGTGGCAGGGGTGGCAAAAGCTTTCCGTCTGGCCTTCTCCATTGCCATGCCCTTCGTGGTTCTGGGGCTCGTCTATAACGCCGCGCTCGGGGTCATCAACCGCGCCATGCCGCAGCTGATGGTGGCGATGGTCGGCGCTCCCGCCATCACTCTGGGCGGGATCCTCCTCATGGCGGTTGCGCTCCCCACGGGGCTGGTTGTCTGGCGTGAGGCCTTCGGTGATTTCCTCTTCAATCCCCTGTCGGTGATGCGATGAGCGGGGATTCAGACGAAAGTGAAAAGGAATACGAGGCCACACAGCAGAAGCTGGATCGGGCCCGCGAGAAGGGCGACCTTGTCAAATCCGCCGAGATGACCGTTGCGGCCTCTTATGCTGGCGTGCTGCTGGCATCCTATGCGTTCGGGGGCAATACGCTGATGACGCTTGGCTCCCGCCTGATGGATTTTCTGGGCAAGGCCGATATGCTGCAGGAGCAGATGGACTCGGGGGCCTCGACCGTTGCCGGAGCCATTCTGGGTGAGGTGGTGACGCCGCTGGTGATGTGGTTCATCGTGCCGATGGTGCTCGTTCTGGCGGCCTTGCTGGTTCAGAAGGCGATCGTCTTCGCACCGGACAAGCTGATGCCGAAAGGCAGCCGCATCAACCCGCTTGCCAATGCCAAGCAGAAATTCGGGCCGACGGGGCTGTTCGAATTCGTGAAAAGCTTCGTGAAGCTAGTGGTTGTCTCGGTTCTACTCGGTTGGTTTATCTCGCGTCATATCAACCGGATACTGATCTCGCAGCGGGTTGGCGTTGACCTGGCCACCAAAGACCTGATGCATATCATCCTCGAGTTTCTGGCGCTTGTGACGCTTCTGGCGGTGGTCATCAGCACGATCGACTATCTCTGGCAACGCTACGAGTTCCTGAAACGCCAGAAGATGACCCGCAAGGAACTGATGGACGAGATGAAATCGGCCGAGGGCGACCCGCATATGAAGGCACAGCGCCGTCAGCGCGGGGTCGAGATCGCGATGAACCAGATGATGGGTGAAGTGCCGAAGGCCGATGTGGTTCTGGTCAACCCGACCCATTATGCCGTCGCGCTCAAATGGGACCGCGCGGCCAAGCGTGCGCCGGTCTGCATCGCCAAAGGGGTGGATGATATCGCGCTGAAGATCCGCGAGATCGCCGCCGAGAACAATATTCCGATCCATCGCGATCCGCCGACCACGCGCGCGCTTTACGCGACGCTCGATATCGGGGACGAGATCAAGACCGAGCATTACAAGCCGGTGGCAGCGGCGATCCGCTTTGCGGACAAGATGCGCCAGCGCGCGCGGCAGAGGAGGGGCGCATGAGCCAGCAGGGATATTCACGGATGATCGCTATTGCAGCGATGATGAAAGACGTCGAACTGGGGAAGCTGGCGCGGCTGAAACAGGCACAGGACTTGCTGGCAATGAAACAGGGCGAGATCAACGCTTCGGCCAGCACTGCTCTGCGTCAGCCGGTGCAGGATATGACCGATCTGAAGATGATCGAATCCTATCGCTCCTGGGCGGGCCGCAAGGTGGCCGCGCTGGAGAAGGAAAAGCGCGGCATGGATGCGCAGGTCGAACAGGCGCGCCAGCGTTCGGCGCGGCGCTTCGGCCAGCACATGGCGCTGACCCGGATCGACGAACAGCTCCGCGATCAGGCAAAGATCGAGAAGCTGCGTAAACAGGAGTGACGCTATCGGGGAGGGAGGAGAGCTGTCTGACCGGTTTCGGGGGAGGAGGACCGGCTTCGATCAGACAGCTCTATGGGTGCCTTTGCAGGAACCTGAAGGAAAGAAGCATATATTCCGTATCTCCACTCTCCGCGATTTCGCGACTTTCCTCAAAGCCTAAGGGGGGATTGTCAGAGAAAACGGGGTTAAAATAATCAAATGAACAAAAAATATGCACCTTTTTCGCGTAGGGTCCAAAATGCGGGCCGTCTGCAGTTACACCGGACAGAAGCGGCCCCTGTCTGTCTCACGGCAGGGTGATACAAAGGGTTGCACCGCCGGGAGGACGGGTTATCTGTTGCTCAGCGGCAAACAGACGGGATCACAATGACGGAAAGCGATAGAATAGACGCAGCGATTGGGGCAGCTGAAGAGAGCGGGAGCGTCCAGCTGGCAAATCCGGCGGATATCCGGTCGCTGCGAACGGCTCTGGGGCGCTTTGCGACCGGCGTGACCGTGGTCACCGCGCGCCGCGACGAGCCGGAGGCTGCGCCTTTAGGGATCGTGGCCAATAGTTTCGCCTCCGTGTCGCTCGATCCGCCGCTTGTGCTGTGGTCTCCGGCGCGGGCCTCGGTGAGGCATGCGCATTTCACCGCCGCCAAGGCCTTCTCGATCCATGTGCTGCATGACGGGCAGGCCGATCTGATCTCGCGCTTCGGGCGCGACGGGAAGGGGTTCGACGGGCTGCCGCATGGGTTCAATGCCGAGAATGTGCCGGTTCTGGACAGCTATCATGCGCGTTTCGACTGTATGACAGAGACGATGCATGAGGGCGGCGACCATACGATCATTATCGGACGCGTCCTGCGCTTTGCCAGCGGAACGGGTGAGCCGATGCTCTTTGCCCATGGCAAATTCGGCAAATTCGAAAGCCTGTGAGGACGATTTCTCCGTAAAAAAGGCCCCGATTTCGGGGCCTTTTCTTTTTGGGCTATTTGAGTTGGGCGATCTGTGCCGCCAGCTGGCTGAGAGCGGCACTCTGGGTGCGGGCGATCAGACCGGGATCGGCATCCTTGCCGGTGGGGCCATTCATTGGCACCGCGATGGCGAAACGGTGCACCGTGTCCCCGCCCGAGGCGGAATAGCTGGCGGGCGAGACATAATAGACCCCGTCCAAGTGCACGGCCCCATCGGCTGCGGCGATGAACCGTTCTACACGCACCTCGATCCGGCGTTGCGGCTCCGAGGCCAGTGGCCAGGGTTCCGCCACGACGGTGGCGCCCGACATCTCGGAGATCTGGCGTGCCAGCGCCAGCGTCATCGACCGGCGCGGCGCATCTGCCCAGATATTGTCGGGGCTCGAGCGCAGCGCGCCATCTGCCGTCTGGAAGGCGATCTCCTGACCCGAGGCGTAATCGGGCAGGGAGATCTCGCGCAGTTCGGCGCGGCCCAGACGGTCGGGAAGCGTGTCCTTGGCCGTGGGCGGATCGATGGCATATTGCGCCGTATCCAGCGGGTTGGAGCAGGCCGCAAGTGCCACAAGCGCGGCGGCGATGCACGATAGGGTCGTTGGTTTCATCACATTCATCCTCAGCGCCCCGTAATGAAGGCTTGCGGGTTACGTTCGATCATGCGCGCCAGCGAGCCGACCGCATCGATCGTGCGGCGGAGGTCGCGCAGCGTGTCCATGACCTGCGAGTTGAAGGTAGAGCGATCTCCATAGGCGCCCACCAGACCTTGCGCCTGCGTCGTCAGATCCTGCAACTGTTTCGTCAGCGCGGGCAGACGATCGGTCGCCGACTGGATCGAACCTGCTGCATCCTGTGCCGCGGTCAGCGTGCCGTTGAGTTTCTCGGCAACACCGCCCTCCCGTAGCTCGCGCAGCAACTGTGCCAGCTGGTTGAGCGTATCCGAGAGATTCTGCGGCAGATCCTCGGCGCCCTGGCTGTTCAGCATCTTGCGCAGATCGCCCAGAATACCGTCGACCTTGTCGCCGATCTCGCCCAGCGGCATCTCGGAGATCCGTTGTGCTGCCTTGTCGGCGGAGGCCAGCGTGTCGTTGAGCCCGTCGATCTGGGTCATCACGCTGTCGGCCGCTTTCGAGACATTGTCGATCGCATCCGAGGCCTTCTTGCCGGTGTCGTTGGCGTTCAGATCGTTCACGAGGCTGCGGATCTCGCCCAGCGTGCCGGCAAGCTCGTCGGGGATCTGTTTGGTGCGATCCTGACCAGCAATGGCGGTAATCGACTGGAACATCTGCGTGGCCGAGGTCATCAGTTCCTCGATCGGCAGGCTCTCGACCCGCTTGAACACGCCTTCCGCCGAGGTGGCCAGCGAGTTGGCCGTCTGTGGTGCGGTCGGGATGGTCGGGTAGGGCGAGGCGGAGGTGTCCATCTCCGCTTGCGGCCGGTCCGGCACATCGGTCAGCTCGACCACGAGCGTCTGGCCCAGCAGGCCGCTGCCGGTGATGCGGGCGCGTAGGCCGTTGGCGACCTCGTTCTGCAGGAACTGCGTGACGATGTCGTTATCGGTGTTGCGCTCCAGACCCAGACGTTCGGGCGAGAGCGAGATAACCACCTGCTGGCGCGCATATTTGGTGCCAAGACTATCCTCGTCGACCTTGATCGACAGGTCGGTGACCTCACCCGCTTCGACGCCGCGGAACTCGACCTTGGTGCCGATCTCGATGCCCTGCACCGGCTCGTCGAAGAGCAGCGTATAGCGGGCGGGCTCGAAGAACTCGCCGCCGAAGATGGAGTTGCGGGCCTCGTTCTCGTCGCTGAAGAGGCGATAGGGGAAGCCGTTCTGGATGAAGCTGCCGCCCGTGGCCAGAGTATCGAATTCGACCCCGCCCTGCACGATGGAGGCGAGCGAGCGCATGTTGACCGAGACACCGCTGGTGCCGAGATTGACCGAAATACCCGAGGCGTCCCAGAACCGCGTCGTGGTGGTCAGGCGCGAGTTATAGGGTTTGTTAATGAAGGCATCGATCAGCACGCCGCTGCCGCCCTCGTCCAGACGCAGGTTCTGGATCTTGCCGACGGTGAGGCCGCGATAGATGACCGGCGCGCCCTCGGCGAGCCCGCCCGCATCGCGCGCGCGCAGGATGATCTGGGTGCCCGAATTGGGGTCTTCGGTCACCGGGGCCTTGTCGAGACCTTCGAATTCGCTCTGGGCACCGTTGGGTTTGTTATCCCAATATCCTTGAATGAAGCCGCCCGAGAGGACGGTGTCGAGCCGCGAGATCCCCTGTGCCGAGAATTCCGGTTTGACGATCCAGAAGCGTGCATCCTTGTCGATATATTTCGAGACATCGCTATGGACGCGGATCCCCACGCGAACACCACTGAGATCATTGGTGAAACCCACGGACTCAACGGTGCCGACCGTCACTTCACGGTATTTCAGAACGGTCTCCCCGGCCGTGATGCCTGTGGCATCCTTGAAATCGACATAGATCAGCGCGCCCCTGTCGGAATAGGTATGCCATGCGACATAGCCCGTGACGAGCAGCGCGAAAATCGGCACCAGCCAGATTAGTGACAGGCGGGCCCAGAGGGGTTTCTTGGCCTGCGTTTTCTGCAGGTCGGCGGGTTTGGGAACTTCGGTCATTCGGAACTGGGTCTTTCTACGCTACGCCAGATCAGGCGTGGATCGAAACTTTGGGCCGAGAGCATGGTGAATGCCACGGACAGGGCAAAGGCGGCGGCGGCCGAGCCCGGATGGATGGAGGCCACGAAGCCCAGCTGGACGAGGGCGGAGAGGATCGCCACAACGAAGACGTCGATCATCGACCAGCGGCCAATGAACTCCACAATCTCGTAGAGAACGAGCCGCTTGTGCCCGTCCGAGGAGGCATTCGGCTGTGCCGTGCCGGATTTCACCGAGAGGGCCAGATAGGCGACGGCAATGAATTTCGCGATCGGGATACAGACCGAGGCGACAAAGACGATGGCCGCGATGCCGTAACTATGGTGGCCGACAAGCGTCAGCACCCCCCCGATGATGGTGGAGGGCGTATCCGAACCAAGGAATTTCGTGTGCATGATCGGGTAGATATTGGCGGGGATATAGGCGATGAGCCCCGCCCACCAATAGGCCCAGACTTTGTCGAGGGATTTGAGACTGACCGGATGCAGTCTCGCACCGCAGCGCTCGCAACGGGCATGGTCCTCGGGCCAGACACGGCCACATTGACGGCACCCGATCAGCCCTGCATCCGTCGCAGACAGATATTTCAGTTCTTCCCGATGGCGTCCCATATTACCCACTTGCTCATAAAGCTGTTTTTTAGCGCCATAACGATGATCAGCGCGCAGAAGGCCCAGAAGGCGGGCCCGAAGGAGATGGTGGCCAGGCCACCGACTTTGACAAGTGCGACAGCCGTACCGATGATGAAGATCTCGGCCATGGACCATGGCTGCAGACGCTCGGCCAGACGGAAAATGCCGCGGGCCTTTGGCCATGGCTTATGTCCGAAGCTGAGCGGCAGCAGGACATAGATCAACGCGCCGAAGCGGAAGACGGGAACCCCGATAATCACCCCCACCGTCGCGGCCGAAAGGAGGGCGAACCAGCCGCCCGAGAAGGCGGCTGCGGCGCCGAGGACGGAGCTTTCATGCGAGAGCCCGCGCGTGGAAATCTCGAGAAACGGAAAGCAGAATGCCGCAACCATCAGGATCATGGCGGTAAAGGACAGTGCGACGACATGCAGGAAGGACCGATGGCGCGGAGCGATCAGCAACGTGCCGCAGCAGGCACAGGTCGCGCGTTCATTCTCCTCGAGGTCAGAGAGATGGTGCAGCGTATCACAATGCGGGCAAGCCATCAGCTTGCTGTGATCTTCCGTCATATTCATATCGGGTAATTTAGCTGAGTGGGGCGCGCATACAAGCGCACGACTTCGAGTGAGGCTTAAATACCACGCATTTTAAACGTTAAACAGTGTTTAATTGTGCTCTGCTAGAACCAACTCGGGTGAAAACGAGGTGGTGGCATGAGCTCTGGTGATAATCAGGCCCCGATTATTATTAAACGTAAGAAGGTGTCTGGCGGTGGCGGGCATCACGGCGGCGCATGGAAGGTCGCTTATGCGGATTTCGTGACCGCGATGATGGCGTTCTTCCTTCTGATGTGGCTGTTGAACGCGACAACCGAGAAACAGCGCAAAGGGATCGCGGATTATTTCAACCCGACGATTGCCGTAAACCGGATTTCCGGCGGCGGAGATGGTTCCTTCGGTGGCGATTCCGTTTTCTCCGAGGAGACGATTGCCCAGATGGGCACCGGCGCATCGATGAACCTTCCAACCGAGCAGCGTCAGGCCAAAGGCCAGAACGGTTCGGAGGCGAAGGATGAAAGCGATTCTGCCGAATTCGACCAGGTCGCGGCCAAGATCGAGGAAGCGTTGATGGGTGTGGGCGGCGAGTCCATGGTCACCGACCAGTTGGCCAAGCATATCGTGACGAAGGTCACCGATGAGGGGCTCATTGTCGAATTCTTCGATCTTGTCGACGAGCCGCTTTTCGCGCCCGAAACAGGAACACCTGAACCGATTCTCGAAGAGCTGGTCGCCATGGTTTCTCGTGTCTTTACGCTTGTGCCCAACGAGGTAGCAATTAACGGGTTTACCCGTTCCTACCCGGAAATGCTCAGAACAAATCCTGTCTGGGATCTTTCGACAGAGCGGGTGCAGCAGGTGCGGAAGCTTCTGCAGCAGGACGGCTTTGAAACAAAAAGAATCCAACGGGTTACAGGATTCGCAGATCGTAAGCCTGCCAGTGATATTCCGATGTCGATCCGGAATAACCGGCTGGAAATCATCCTTTTGCGTAACTGATCTGGCGCCTCCTCGCTCCGGTGAGGAGGCAATTTCAGTAAGAATTTTATTCGTTAGGGTGATCTTAAGAGGGCTAAGGCAAATCTGCTGGAGATCGAACGACACGTAGCAGCAGAAAGGCGCATAAATGTCGATTTCCTCCTCGCTTAATGCAGGCGTTGCCGGCCTGGCAGCGAACTCTACCAAGCTCTCGGCAATCTCGGACAATATCGCCAACTCGTCGACCTACGGGTACAAGCGCGTGAATACCGAGTTCGAAAGCATGGTCATTTCTTCAACCGCGGGCTCTTATAGCGCCGGGGGTGTGACCGCCACGACCAACCGCCTGATCGATGAACGTGCGAGCCTTGTCAGCACGTCGAACGCACTTGATTTGGCCGTGACTGGCCGCGGCTTCCTTCCGGTGACCACGGCGACGGCTGTCGAGAACGGAACTGAAGACCAGACCTTGATGATGACAACGACCGGCTCGTTCTCGACCGATGAGGACGGTATCCTGCGGACTGAATCCGGCTTGGTTCTGCTTGGCTGGCCCGCAACTGCAGACGGGACTATCCCGAGCTATCCGCGCGATTCGACCGCGGGTCTTGAACCGATCGTCATCAACCCGAACCAGACTGCGGGTGACCCCACGACCGAAATTAATATGGGCGTGAACCTTCCGGCCGTTGATACCGAAGCCGATGCGACGGGCGAAGCCCAGACGCTGTCGGTTGAATATTACGGCAACCTCGGCACTTCCGAGACGCTGGAAGTGACCTTCACACCCACTGTGCCCTCTGCAGGCGCGTCGAACGAGTGGACGATGGAAATCCGCGATTCGGCGATTGATACCAGCACGGATCCTGATGCGAATATCGTGGGAACCTACACGCTGCAATTTGCGGATGACCGGATCAATGGCGGGACGCTGTCTGATGTAACGCGCACGTCGACCGCGGGCACGGATTGGGATGCAACGACCGGTATCATCACGGTCGAAGTCGAGGGGGGGCCGATCGAGATCAACCTCGGCACGCAATATGGCACGAATGGCCTGACGCAGCTGTCCGATACGTTCTCGCCGTCTTCGGTGACCCGCGACGGTTCGCCTGTAGGCAGCCTGACCTCGGTCGAGGTTGACGAAAACGGGTATGTGAATGCGACCTATGACACCGGCTTCATTCGCACGATCTACCAGATCCCGATGGTTGATGTGCCGAATGCCAATGGTTTGACCGCACTCGATAGCCAGACCTTCCAGGTTTCGGGCGAATCGGGCGGCTTCTTCCTGTGGAATGCAGGGGATGGCCCGACCGGCGGCATCGAGGGGTATGCCCGTGAAGGGTCCGCCGTTGATGTGGCCAAAGAACTGACGGACCTGATCCAGACGCAGCGTGCCTATTCGTCCAATGCGAAGGTCATCCAGACCGTGGACGAGATGCTGCAAGAAACCACCAATATCAAACGCTGATCTTGAGATAATTCATCTCTGAGGAGACAGAAGATGTCACTTTCCGCTGCCTTTACCAACGCGCTTTCGGGGCTGACCGTCTCGAGCAAGATGGCCCAAGTCGTCTCGTCCAACGTTGCGAATGCAATGACGGAAGGGTACGGGCGGCGGACTGTCGAAACCTCGGCTGTCTCCTCTGGCGGTGTTGGATATGGTGTGAAAATAGACGGGATTTCCCGTCAGGTGAACGAAAGCCTGCTTCAGGACCGCCGTCTTGCGGATGCTGCGGCTGGTGAAGCAAGCGTAACCGCCGATTTCTATGCGTCAGTCGAGGATATGATTGGTGATCCGACCGACGCCAATTCTCTTTCGGCAAAGATGGCAAGCTTTGAATCTGCGCTGGTCGAGGCTGCGAGCTCGCCCGATAGCACAGGTCGTTTGACGACGGTGGTCAACACCGCAAAGGCCGTCGCCGAGCAGTTGAATTCGATGTCGGATGAAATCAACGACATCCGTCTGAGTGCGGATAAGCAGATCGCTAACCAAGTCGATCTTTTGAATACCACTCTGAACCAAGTCGATGATCTGAACGACGAGATTCTAAAGGCTACGACGAATGGCCGTGATGCGACGGCCTTGATGGACGAGCGTCAGGCTTTGATCGACCAGATTTCAGAAATTGTTCCTCTCGAAATCAAAGAGCGCGATAATGGTCAGGTAGCCATCTATACTTCCAACGGCGCAACTTTGCTTGACGGCAAGGTCTACGAGGTTGGATTTACCGAAACCGGCCGGATGGCCGCGAATTTCTCTTTAGAGGGCGGTACGCTCTCTGGTCTGACTGTGAACGGCAAAGAAATTAACACGACGGAGGATGGGGCACTTGGTGGTGGCACGCTCTCGGCGCTTTTCGCAGTGCGAGACGAATTGGCACCGGCTGCACAGGAACAGCTCGATACCGTGGCAAGAGACCTGATCGAACGTTTGAGCTCTTCCGATGTCGACACGACGATCACAACTGGAAGCGCTGGCTTCTTTACCGATTCTGGCTCGGCCTTCGATACCGCTGACGAGTTGGGAATTGCAGGCAGAATCGAGGTCAACGCTGCAATTGACCCTTCTGAAGGAGGAGAAGTCTGGCGTGTCCGTGACGGTATCTACGCGACGACGGCAGGCGACGTGGGTGATAGTACGATCCTCAATAATATCGCAGATGCCTTGAGTACGACCCGCGCAGCCTCTTCGTCAGCATTTGGTGGCAGTAGCTATTCCGCCTCCGGTCTGATGTCAGAATTGTTGTCGAACTACTCAACGGCCCGTCAAAGCGCTGAATTGACAGAAAGTTACACTACCGCCAAGCAGGAGGCTTTGGTCGAGGAAGAGCTTTCCAACGGGGTCGATACAGATCAGGAGCTGCAATCGCTACTTGTGATCGAGCAATCCTATGCTGCTAACGCAAAAGTAATGCAAACGCTGGATAGTCTAATGCAAGAACTACTGGATCTCTGACATGAGCTATTATTCCGTTGGCGATATGGCGCAGGCCTATTCACTGCGTAAGCACAATACGAGCCTCAAGACTCTGGTGACGACTCTTAGTGAAGAGGCGACCACTGGTCTGAAGTCGGATGTTGGGAAGGCGGTAAGCGGGGACTATACCCAACTTTCTGCTATCTCGCGCAGCTTGGATAACCTTGAATCCTATAGTCTGGCGACGACTGAGATCTCCCTGACAGCAGAGATGATGCAGAACTCCTTGGAAACGATCCAAGACTATGCAATCTCTCTTGGACCGGAGTTGATCTCAATCGGATCCTCGGGAGATCAGACCTCTGTCGAAACGCTCTCGGCGCAGGGCGAAAGCAGCCTTTCGATGATCGTCTCATCTTTGAATTCGTCTGTCGCTGGCCGTTTTGTCTTCAGCGGTGCCGCGATCGACACTCCGGCCGTCGTGAGCGCGGACGAAATGTATGAGCAGGTAATGGCTTACATCGGTGGGGACACCACAAGCGACGGAATCATTGCAGCTGTGAATGCATTCTTTGACGCGCCCGCCGGTGGCGGTGGATATCTCGATCAATCTTATCTTGGTTCTGACAATAGTCAGGGTGCTGTACGTATATCCGAAAATGAAACCGTTCAGTTGGAACTCACCGCAGCCGCATCGGAGATCCGGGAGTCTCTGAAGGGTGCTATGCTGGCACGTATCGCTGCAAACGACGACAATGCTTTGGATCTCTCCACCCGGTCTGCTCTACTTGTTGAGGGGGGGACCGTGCTCACCGCGACTTCAGTGAATATTTCTACGACACGCGGAAAGGTGGGCGCGATTGAGGAAACAATTGCCAATACTGCTACTCGGAACGACGCTGAAGCAAGCAGCCTTGAGATTGCACGCAATAACCTGATTACGGCCGAGCCGTATGAGACATCGACGGCTCTGATTGCAGCTCAGACGCAACTCGAAACGCTCTACGAAATCACATCGCGTCTTTCTCAACTCACGCTGGCGGACTATATCTAATGCGCATCATCTTCGCTTTGTTACTGATTGTCATGCCCGTTGTGTCTTGGGCGTCCCCTATTCGCATTAAGGATTTGGTCGAGTTTGACGGTGTTAGAGGTAATGACATCGTCGGTTACGGTCTGGTCGTCGGTCTCAACGGGACCGGTGACGGCCTACGTAACGCGCCTTTCACTGAAGAAATTATGACGAATGTGCTCGAGAGATTGGGCGTTAACGTTACCGGAGAAACGTCGCGGCCGAAAAACGTCGCTGCTGTTCTGGTAACAGCCGAATTACCTCCGTTCTCCCGTGCTGGAAGTTCGATCGATGTGACTGTCTCTGCTATTGGCGATGCGACCAGTCTTTTGGGGGGGACGCTCATTATGACGCCGCTGAAGGCCGCGGATGGCGAGATCTATGCTGTGGCCCAAGGTGAAATTATTGCGGGTGGTGCAACTGCTCAAGGTGATGCAGCAACGGTTACGCAAGGTGTTCCGACATCTGGTTCTATCCCATCCGGTGCGCATGTTGAACGCGAAATTGCTTTCGAGTTCAATAGTCTAGATCGACTTAGGCTTGCGTTGCGTACGCCCGATTTTACAACCGCCAGCCGAATTGAAAGCGTCATAAATAACGCTTTTGGACGCAATGTCGCAGCGATGCAGGATTCGGGGACCGTTGCACTTGATGTCGGTTTGACAGGCCAGCGCTCTACAGCACATGTGATGAGCCGGATAGAAAATCTCGAGGTAGAGCCGGAACAGCGAGCGCGGGTTGTCGTTGATCAGCGCTCTGGCACAATCGTTATGGGCGAAAACGTTCGCATTTCCCGTGTTGCCGTTAGTCAGGGCAATCTTACTTTGAGAGTGCAAGAGGCTCCTGTAGCCGTTCAGCCGAATCCATTCGCAGAAGGTCAAACTGTCGTAGTTCCAAGAACCGAGGCATCTATCACGGAAGAACCAGGTATTCAGATGGCCGAAGTACCAAGCGGAAATTCACTCTCCGAAGTCGTGGCAGGGCTGAATGCATTGGGAGTTTCACCTCGCGATATGATCGACATTTTAAAGAGCATTAATGCTGCTGGAGCATTGCATGCGGAATTTGTCGTCAACTAGGCTGAGATGGAGAGGAATTGTTATGTCAGGTGAACCGCGCTGGGTTTGCCGGAGGCTGATTTTCGTTAGTCACGCGGCCATGCCTTCAATTTCCAGAGCTGCATAGAGATTGGTCTCCGCCTTCGCGGGCGGAATCTTCCCGATTTGCTCGAGCAGGCGGCGGTTATTAAACCCGTCGCCCCATTCCAGCGTGGCGTATTTGACGGCTTCGAAGCTCAGCAACGGACCACGCCGGGGAATGATCTCATTGACCTGCCCCCTGCTGGTGCCTCATTCATAACGAGAGTCTCCAGATTGGATCTCGGCATATGGCTTCGTCGTCTGGCGCAAGTGCGCCGGGCGTGGAGCCCTCAAATTGCGTAGCACCGGATCCGGTGAACGCTGAACCTCATTTCAGTCATCCTTCGATCCGCACTGACAATCCGGCACCCCCGCCGCTCCGAGAGCGTGAGGCAGGCGCTTAGATGCGCGATCGCCTCGCGCTTCACGACAGGCGTCAGCACTTTATTGAAACCATTTCTTTCATTGCTGCGAGATCGAGCATCTGTTCGGCCAAAAGGTTCTTCGTAAGCGTCGCCTCGACCTCACGTTGCGGATGATGGTCCCGGATGCGAGGTGATTTCCATCTCATGATGGGGAGTGCGTTTCGCAATGTTAGCTACAACTTCGTTTCTCAAATCGCTGAGCGTCGAGATCTGCGCGTCAGGTCACCGCAGTTGGCCCGAAGAAGCAAAGGCCCTAGCCGTTTCGATGACCTTTGAGGTGGGTGCGACGGTGAATGCCGTGGCGGAGCGGTTTGGTATCCTGCCCAATCAGCTCTCGGCGTGGCGCCGAGAGGCCAAGCAATGCAAGCGTGTGCTGCCTGCGGCCAGAGTTGCGGAACCTGTCTTTGCGCCTCTTGTTGTCTGCCACGTCACCGAGGAGGGATCGCATCGAGAGGTAACATCGCAGACGACCCCGATCAGGATTATTCGGGGTGCTGTCGTGATTGAGCTCGCGCATGATATCCCCGCCACTCGGATGGCGCAGATCGTCCATGCGCTGGAGGCGCGTCCATGCTGTTGCCCTCGCAGGGCATAGGGATCTTGAGGGCGACAAAGCCTATCGACTTCCGGAAGGGGCATGACGGTCTCGCGGCGTTGGTCCAGTCGACGCTCACCGAGGATCCCTTCACCGGCACGGTCTTCGTGTTCCGTTCAAAGCGCGCGGACCGAATGAAGATCCTGTTCTGGGACGGCAGGGGCTTGTGATGGCCTACAAGCGGCTAGAGGAAGGCACCTTTACCTAGCCTGCGATCCGCGACGGGGCAATGACGCTGAACCGGGCACAGTTCGAGGCCCTGTTTGCCGGCCTGGATTGGCGTAGTGTGCGATCGCTGGAGATGCGCAGACCAGCTATGGCAGAATGACTCACCCCAGAGAATGCGAGGACATCGGCACCTTGGGCGCGCTATAATCCGCGCGTGTCCAACGCCCCGCGGTTTGGGCGCGGCTGCAGGAGCGGGACGCCCTCAAGGAAGCCAACCGGCGGCTCGAGTATCTCGTGGCTGAGCTGAACCATATCGTGCATGGCAAACGCTCGGAGAAATTGAGCGAGGATGATCGGCAACCGGCCTTCGAAGACTTGGAACTGGCCGTCGCCGCGGTCGAGACCCGCAAGGAGCAGACAGCGCCATCCACCACGCAGCCGCGCCGGACACAGCGGCGCAATCTCGGCTATCTGCCCGCGGATCTGCCGCGCATCGAACGTGTTATTGAACCGAAGAGCCTTGAATGCTCGCCAGTGTCGCGCCATCGGTTCGAGCGACGATGAGGAAGTGTCTAAAAAGCGCTGAGACCGGCCATCGGATGCAATGGCACGAATGACGGCAATGGGCCGTGAGTGTCAGGCAGCGGGAGGCCGGAGGGACCATGCGGTTTGTCCGCTTCAGCAGTTTCGCCACGGAATGTCGCGATCACGGTCAGTTGACCCGCTGCGCACAGATGAAGTCGGCGCGTGTTGTAATGTCGGCGCGCGGCAACTCCGTGATTTGGTATCCGAGCGCGGTGTAGGTCTCCCGTATGACGGCACAGGTCGCTTCAGCTTCGGCGCGAGTCTGCTTGCGTTCGCTGTCTTGCGTGAAGATCTTATCCCAGAACGGCACCAGGAAGGCGCGACGGTTGTAGCGGGCTGACTTGGCTGCTGCGGCGACGTGGGGCGGCACGGGGAGGCCGCAGAGGGTCAGGTAGCCCAAGATATCAGGGATGCCGCGGTCGAAGATCACGGCGCCTGAGAGTGCCTGTGTGGCGCTGTAGGCGCGCAGGTCCTGCTCCAGCATTCGTTCGGCATAGGCAAGGCGATCGGCCCAGGGGAGGGCGTCTCCGCCGCGCTGCAATTCTTCGAAAATGATCGCGCGGCCGGATTCGGGGATTGTATGGAAACCGCGGCGGGCGAGCTCGGTGATGAGGCTGGTCTTGCCCGCACCGGGACCGCCCGTCACGACGAAGAAATGGTCGCTCATGGGCCATCCTGGGGTTTTACAGGAGAAGGGCTGCGCAGCGATCGACACGCCGAAAAGGCGCGGATAAAAGCAGCATGGATTTTCATAGGGAAAACAGCACCCGCCTGCACGGCGGCAGAGGCAAATCCTCTGACGAAAAAGGCAGAACTATCTGGTGCTTTTCAAGTAAATGGGAGTTGTCAGAAAGTTCTGCCTCGGAGGTCCAAGTTTCCCTTTGATTTCAGTGCTTGAAAATCTCGATGCTGAACTGAAGCTGCCTTTTTCGTCAGATAATATTGCCTTTGGCTGCACATGAAAAAGCCGGCGCGGCGGCCGGCTTCTGTGCTTCACAGCTGTATTTTCTGCTCTTACGGCACAATTGAAGGTATTAAGAATGCTGAGGTTACGAGGATATATCCTAAGCTCAGTCGCAAAATGCGATCGTTAGTTAGGAGCGCCAAGGCTTCAAGGACAGCCATCACAATGATGGACGCAGATAAGGCAAGGGCACACGACCCAAGAACGTCTAGAAGGGAAAGGCTCCAAGTTCCTATGGCTAGACCAAAAATTAGCGAGAATGGTCTGCCCCACTTGAGTGGTCCGGTTTGAAAGTTAGTGCATCGTGGGCCTTTGGTCTACGGGCACGATACTTTCGGGTGCTGGTGGGCGATATCCCAAAGAGCTATGCGGGCGCAGCGTGTTGTAATGCTGGCGCCAGCGTTCGATCAGGATCTGGGCTTCTTTAAGCGAATAAAACACCTCCCCATCAAGCAATTCGTCGCGAAGCCTAGCATTGAAGCTCTCCACATACCCATTCTCCCAGGGCGATCCTGGCTCGATATAGGCCGTTTTGGCACCCACCGCATCGATCCAGTTGCGCAGCTTGGTGGCAATGAATTCAGGGCCGTTATCTGACCTGATAAACTCCGGCGGGCCGCGAAGGATGAACAGATCAGTCAGCGCATCGATGACATCGACCGAGTTCAGCTTGCGTTTGACGCGGATCACCAGCACCTGCCCTAGGTGTACTCATCGACGATATTGAGCATGCGGTAGGCTCGCCCGTCCGCGGTCTTGTCTTGGACGAAATCGTAAGGCCAGACGTGGTTCGGCCGCTCGGCCCGCAGTCGGACGCAAGAGCCATCTGCCAGCCAGAGCCGCCCGCGTTTCTTCTGCTTTTGCGGGACTTTAAGCCCCTCGCGTCGCCAAATTCGCTCGACCCGTTTATGGTTCACGCGACCTGCCCGCTTGAACCAACAAGCCAGTGATCTGGCGATAGCCATACCGTCCGTATTGCCTTGCCAGTTCAATGATGTCAGCCGTCAGTAAAGCTTCATCTTGACGACTAACCGGGATCTTGCGCTGGGTTGAGCGGTGCTGCTCCAAGGCCTGACAGGCACAGCGCTCAGAAACGCCAAGTTCCTGCCGGACATGGTCAATGCACTGTCGGCGACGCGAAGGGCTTAGAAGTTTCCCCGAGCCGCCTCCGTCAGGATCAGCTTGTCGAGCGTCAGATCTGATACGGCCCGTCTAAGCCGCGTATTCTCTTTCTCGAGTTCCTTCAGTCGCTTGAGCTGATCGCGGTTCATACCGCCAAACTCACGCCGCCAGCGATAATAGGTCTGTTGGGTCACACCAATCTGACGCACGGCATCCGCCAGCTTCGCGCCTTGACCCTGCAAGACCTCAACCTGACGCAGCTTCATGACGATATCTTCCGGCTTCTCGCGTTTGCCTGCCATCTAAGTAGTCCTCCATCATACGGGATAAACTATCCCTAAAAGTGGACCACTTCAGTGGGGCAAGACCACGACCAAACGCACGACCCCGTCGGGTCGTTAGGAAGATGATCTACTGACAGCCGATATCACCGAACTGGCACACCAATACGGGCGAGATGGCTATCGCCAGATCGTCGGTTTATTGAACCAGGGGGGCAGGTCGCGCCAACCACAAGCGGATCGAGCGGATTTGGCGGCGCGATAGGGGTGAGGAGGATCAGAAAACAGTCCGGGGGACTGTTTTTCCAACGAACGGTCCCACAGAAACAGAAGAAACGGGGCAGGCTCTGGCTGGCGGATGGCTCTGGCTGGCGGCGGCGGGCCGAACGGCCCAACCATGTCTGGTCTTAGGATTTTGTGCAGGACCGGACGGCGGACGGAAGGGCCGATCGCATGCTCAACATCGTTGATGAATACACCTAGGGCAGGTGCTGGTGATCCGCGTTAAACGCAAGCTCAACTCGGTCGACGTCATCGACGCACTGACCGATCTGTTTATCCTCCGAGGCGCCCCGAGTTCATACGGTCCGATCACAGGCCCGAATACATTACCACCAATCTCCGCAACCGGATCGAAGCGGCAGGCGCCCAAACGGCTTACATGAGCCGGGTTCGCCCTGCGAGAACGGCTATGTAGAGAGCTTCAAAGCCAGGCTTCGTGGCGAGTTTCTGGATGGGGAGGTTTTCTATTCACTGAAAGAGGCCCAGATCCTGATCGAACGCTGGCGTAAGCATTCCAACACGATGCGCCCACATAGCTCTTTGGGATGTCGCACATCGGCGTCAGAGAGCATCGTGCCAGTGGGCCAGAGACCCACGATGCACTAACTTTCAAACCGGACCACTCAGGTGGGGCAGACCAAGGTTTTGCGACATAGGTCGGCGCATTTTGCGTCGTTGCCATATATGTCGATCCTGCATCGGCTAAGATGCCGATGATCTGTTCGTCCATGCATCTCATTGGATTCATTGTCCGTCCTTAAGTTGGGCCGGACTCTGATCGTTCATGGAGGAAAAATCTCGTGGCAGGTCACGATGAAGGCGCATTTCTGCTGAACTGGCAGCTTCAAGATGGTAGGTGGCTCGGTATCGCTTCTCTCCACAGCGATGGCTTCGCCGCCTGCGCTGGCCGTTTGAACAAGCGGCGAAGCCATTGGCAACTTCTTGGACGAATGGTGGAAAGTGGCGCGCCTGAGACAAAACCGCTCGCCCTGAGCCTGTGTATATCTAATCGCCGTCTTATCTACGCCATACTTCGCCGTAGGTCCGGAAATCATTCTCGTGGACGGACAATCTCTGGTCCTGCAAGATGCAAGCTCATAGACAGGGCATGCAGGGAGAGGGGCTCGCGCATCATACTGCGCAAACCCCTATTGGCTTAGAAATCGAGGTTCTCGACGTTTAGCGCGTTCTGCTGGATGAAGTCGCGGCGGGGTTCCACCACATCGCCCATCAGCTTGGTGAAGATGTCGTCGGCCTCGGCCACGTCATCCACTTTCACTTGCAGCAATGTACGGGCAGACGGATCGAGCGTTGTTTCCCAAAGCTGCTCGGGGTTCATCTCGCCCAAGCCCTTATAGCGTTGCAGTGCCAGACCTTTTTCGCCTTCCTGCAGGATCGCGTTCAGCAGTTCCAGTGGGCCGTGGATCAGCTGGTGGCGGTCCTTGCGATGCAGACGCGCGGGTTTGCCGTAGATATCCTGTAGTGCCTTGGTATGCGTGCCCAGACGGCGGCTTTCGCCCGCGCGCATGACCTGACCATCCAGCGTCCGTACTTCCTCGACCCCGCGCAGGATACGGGTCAGGCGCAGGCCGTGATCCTGCGTCTGGCGACCCTGCCAGCCACGCTCGTATTCGAGTGCGACAAGATCCAGGCGGGCGGCCACGGCATCGGCGGTGCCTTGCGCATCATTGTCCAGAACGCCCGGAACCATCGCGCCCGCGATGGCGGCCTGCTCCAGAATATGGCGCGGATAATGGGTCGGGAAGGTACCTAGGATCCGCTTGATGACGCGGGCCTCCTCGACCACGCGCTGCAGGTCGTTGCCGACGATCTCCTCGCCCGTGCCGAGTTTCAGGACAGCGCCCTCAACCCCTTGGGCGATCAGGTAATCTTCCAGGGCATTCTGGTCCTTGAGGTAAACCTCGGACTTGCCGCGCGAGACCTTATAGAGCGGCGGCTGCGCGATATAGAGATAGCCACGTTCGATCAGCTCCGGCATCTGGCGGAAGAAGAATGTCAGCAGAAGGGTGCGGATATGGGCGCCGTCCACGTCCGCATCGGTCATGATGATGATCTTGTGGTAGCGTAGCTTGTCGATATTGAACTCGTCGCGACCGATACCGGTGCCGAGCGCGGTGATCAGCGTGCCGATCTGGTCGGAGGACAGCATCCGGTCGAACCGCGCGCGCTCGACATTGAGGATCTTGCCGCGCAGCGGCAGGACGGCCTGATTTTGTCGTGCGCGCCCCTGTTTGGCCGAGCCACCTGCCGAATCCCCCTCGACGAGGAAGACTTCGGAGAAGGCCGGATCCTTTTCCTGACAATCCGCCAGCTTGCCCGGAAGCGAGGCCACATCCATCGCCGTTTTCCGACGGGTCAGCTCGCGGGCCTTGCGCGCGGCCTCGCGGGCCAGCGCCGCCTCGACAATCTTGCCGACGATCTGACGGGCTTCGGCGGGATGCTCCTCGAACCATTCGCCAAGCTTCTCGTTCACGAGGTTTTCCACCGCGGGGCGCACCTCGGAGGAGACCAGCTTGTCTTTGGTCTGGCTGGAGAATTTCGGGTCCGGCACTTTGACCGACAGCACGCAGGTCAGGCCTTCGCGGGCATCGTCGCCGGTAAAGTTGACCTTTTCTTTCTTCGCGATCCCCGAGGATTGCGCGTAATTGTTGATCGTGCGGGTCAGCGCGCCACGGAAGCCCGCCATATGGGTGCCGCCATCGCGCTGGGGGATGTTGTTGGTGAAGGGCAGCACGGTCTCGTGATAGCTGTCATTCCACCACAGTGCCACCTCGACGCCGATCCCGTTGACCTCGCCCAGCATATAGACGGGGCTCTCCATCACGGGCGTCTTGGAACGGTCGAGATATTTGACGAATTCGCGCACGCCACCATCGTAATGCAGCTCGGTCTTCAGCGGCTCCGCGGGGCGTTCATCCTCGATGATGATACGCACGCCCGAGTTCAGGAAGGCCAGCTCGCGCAGGCGCTTTTCCAGCGTCTCGAAACTGTAGTTGAGATTCGAGAAGGTGCCCTCGGGGTCGGTTTCCTTGTTGGACGCAAGGAAGCGGACCTCGGTGCCACGTCCACCGACCTCGTCGCCCACGACATGCACATGCTCGACGCATTCGCCCTTCTCGAAGCGGGCTTTGTAGATCTTGTCGTTGCGCCAGACGGTCAGCTCGAGCCAGTCCGAGAGCGCGTTCACCACTGAAACGCCCACACCGTGCAGACCGCCCGAGACCTTGTAGGCATTGCCATCGGTATCGGTATTGTTGAACTTCCCGCCCGCATGCAGCTGGGTCATGATGACCTCTGCCGCCGAGACGCCTTCCTCGGCATGCATATCGACCGGAATTCCGCGCCCGTTATCGCGCACCGATACCGAGCTATCGGCGTGAATTTTTACATGGACATAGTCGGCATAATTGGCCAGCGCCTCGTCGATGCCGTTATCGACGACCTCATAGACCATGTGATGCAGGCCCGACCCGTCATCCGTATCCCCGATATACATGCCGGGGCGTTTCCGTACAGCTTCCAACCCCTTCAAAACCTTGATGGAATCGGCACCATATTCGGATTTCTTGACGTGTTCTTCGGTCATGCCTGCTCGTCCTTTTTTACGTCCCCGATTTATAGGGGTTTTGGGCCGCCATGTCACGCCTTAGCCACAGAATTCGGGGCTTTCTTGGCGATACGGGCGGCCTGTCAAATAAGGGCGATCAATACCGCTACGGCAAGCATGAGGCTGCCTGCGATGCGGTTCATGCGGGTCATGGCCGCGGGGCTGGAAATCAGTCTGCGAACGCGGCCGACAAAGGCGGCAAGGATCAGGTTTCCGATCATCGGGCAGAGCGCCGAGAGCAGGGCAATCACCGCGATATCGGCCGGGGTGATCGTGTCGAGCGCGAAGAAGCCCGGCACGACGCCCATATAGAACAGGATCGCCTTGGGGTTACCGAGGATTGCCACGACCCCCACAACAAACCCCGCCCAGCGTCCGGGCCGGGTCAGTTTGCTGTTTTGCGAGATCCCCGCCTTGGCATGGCGGATCAGCATCGCGCCCATAAAGGCGAACATCGCCGCAGCCACCCAGCGCAGGACCGTCAGGAAGCCCGCGACATGCTCTACAACCCAGCTCATGCCGACAAGAGCCAGCACGGACCAGAACGCATCGCCAAGCGCCACGCCCACGGCCAGCGGCCACGCTGCGGCAAAGCCGCCGGAGACGGTGCGTGCGAGCATCGCGAGCCAGACCGGTCCGGGGGTCAGGAAGATCACGAGAAGCGCGCCCGAATAGAACAGGGCCTGATGCAGCGTAATCGTCATGGCAGGGCTACTCGGTCGGGGGCAGCGTCAGGCTGCCATCTGCGGCCAGCGGCAAGAACGGATTCATTGCGACCTCCCAGACATGGCCGTCGGGATCGGACCAATAGCCGGAATATCCGCCCCAGAAGACCTTTTCGGGACGTTTGAGCGGCGTGGCACCTGCCGCGAGGGCTGCGGCAAAGGCTGCGTCCACCTCTGGCTCGGTGTCGAAATTCTGCGCCAGTGTCATGGCGCCCGTGCCAAGGGTCGCGCCCGCACGGCCTTGATCCTTGGCCAGATCATCGCGCCCGAAAAGCGCCAGACCCTGTCCGTGCATCTGGTAGAAAGCCACGCCGTCCTGCTGCGCCGCAGGCTCCCAGCCCAGCTGCGCGTAGAAGGCGCAGGAGGCGGCGAGATCGGTCACACCTAGCGTGATCAGGGTGATGCGCTGCACGGGATAGCTCATTCGACTTCCTCCAGAACCGAGGTCGCGGCCTCTTCCGAGACCTGAAGATAATGTCCGCGCGCGCCCAACGCGTCGAACAAAGCGCGTTCCGTGCCCGTCATGAAGACCTGTGCGTCGAGGGCGCAGATCTCGTCATAAAGGGCTGCGCGGCGGTTCGGGTCAAGATGGGCCGAGACCTCGTCGAGCAGGACGATGGCGGGCGCCCCCTCGATCGCGCGCGCATTGGCCAGCACCAAAGACAGCAGAAGCGCCTTCTGCTCTCCGGTCGAGACCTGATCGGCGGGCATCGCCTTGGCACTGTAGATCGCCGTCAGATCGGCCCGATGCGGCCCTTCCAGTGTGCGTCCGGCGGCCATATCGCGACGGCGCGTCTCGGCCCAGAACAGGGCGAGATCTGCGGTGTCATCGCCGGTAACCGACAGATCGGCCGCCGGAAATGCGGTCTGGGCCGCCGTTTGCGCCTGTGCGATCCGCGTAAGAGCGGCAGCGCGTGCGCCACGGATCTCGGTTGCGGCCTCGCTCATCCGCGCCTCCAGCACCTGATACCAATGCGGATCGCCCGCGCCGTCCTTCAAAAGTCTGTTCCGCTCGCGCATGGCCTTTTCGTAAGCCAGACTGGCCTCGGCATGATCGGGGAAGAAGGAAAGAGTGATCCGGTCCAGAAAACGTCGCCGCCCTTCGGGGGCCTCGATCCAGAGCCGGTCCATCGCGGGCACCAGCCACTGAATGCGCACCAGCCGCCCCAAAGCGGTCTGCGGCACAAGTTTTTCATCCACCCGCACCTGACGGGGCTGGGCGGGTGCGGCCTCGGTCTGCACCTCGTGGCCGGACAGTCGGGCGCGGATCTTCCAGCCGACATTTTCAGCACGGCGCATCAGGTCGGGGGCCTGCGCGCGGCGCAACCCCCGACCAGGCGATAAAAGCGAGATCGCCTCGAGGATATTGGTCTTGCCCGCACCATTGGCCCCGAAGATCGCAACAGGGCGCGTATCCGGCGCCAAAACGGCACGGCGATGCGACCGGAACTGATAGAGGCTCAGTTCCGATAGCATCGCGTTACTTCCCGTAAGAGGCTGATCTTAGACACGCATCGGCATGACGACATAGACCGCCGAGGTGTCGCCACCTTCGCGCATCAGGGTCGGGTCGCCCGAGGTGTTGAACATGAAGACCGCATTCTCGCGATCGACCTGATTGGCGATTTCCAGCAGGTATTTGGCGTTGAAGCCGATTTCCAGACGCTCGTCGGCATAGGCCACAACCAGCTCCTCCTCGGCGGCACCAGCATCGGGTGCGTTGACCGAGAGCACCAGCTTGTCGGCGTCCAGCGTCAGCTTGACGGCGCGCGAACGTTCAGACGAGACGGTGGCCACACGGTCCACAGCCTTGGCGAACTCGTTTGCATCTACTTCGAGACGGCGCGTATTGCCCATCGGGATCACGCGTGTGTAATCGGGGAAAGTGCCGTCGATAACCTTGGAGGTCAGGGTGATACGCGGGGTGGCAAACCGGACCTTGGTCTCCGAAACCGAGACCTCGATCAGCGTTTCGTCATCATCCAGAAGCTTGCGCAGCTCGCCCACGGTCTTGCGCGGCACGATCACGCCAGGCATGCCCTCGGCGCCTTGGGGCAGGGGGGCATCGATACGGGCCAGACGGTGACCATCGGTCGCCACGGCGCGCAGCATCTGGCCATCTTCGGCGGTGGCCACATGCAGATAGACGCCGTTCAGGTAGTAGCGGGTCTCCTCGGTCGAGATCGCAAAGCGCGATTTCTCGAAGAGACGTTTCAGCTCGCCCGCCTTGGCCGAGAAATTCGCGGTGTAATCCGAGCTGGCCATCACGGGGAAATCCTCGCGCGGCAAGGTCGCCAGCGTAAAGCTCGAGCGGCCCGCCTCGATCACCAGACGGCCCGAGGCAGGATCATCCATCAGTGTGACGAGCGCCCCGTCGGGCAGCTTGCGCACGATCTCGTGCAGCATCACGGCGGAGACAGTGGTGGCACCGGCCTTCTCGACCTGCGCGGGCGCACGGTCGACCACTTCGATATCGAGATCGGTGGCGCGGAAGGAGATCGTGCTGCCTTCGGCCTCGATCAGCACATTGGCCAGAATCGGGATCGTGTTGCGACGTTCGACAACCGATTGTGCTTGCGCGACGGCTTTCAACAGCTCTGCGCGTTCGATGCTGATCTTCATTTCAATCCCTCACGGCTGTCCGGACCGTGACGTTACCATCTAAGACACCGGACACAAGAATTTTCGCGACAATCTAACGCAAAGGCGGGCAGGTCAAGGGACCAGCCCGCTTTCACACAGATTTCGCTTGGTTTTCCCGGAAATCAGTTTTCCAGAAGGCGGCGCAGCAGATCGATATCCTCGGCCAGCTGGCGGTCATCGCCCTTCAACTCCTCGATCTTGCGGATACCATGCATGATGGTGGTGTGATCGCGGCCACCGAAGCGGCGCCCGATATCGGGAAGCGAGCGGGTGGTGAGCTGTTTGGACAGATACATCGCCACCTGACGCGGACGCGCGATGGTGCGCACGCGCTTGGGGCCGATCATATCCGCAAGACGGACATTGTAATGCTCGGCAACCTTGCGCTGGATCTCCTCGATGGTGACCTTGCGGTCCGAGGTGCGCAAGATATCGGTCAGACATTCCTGTGCCAGATCGAGCGTAATCTCGCGGCCGACCAGCGAGGCGAAGGCGAACAGACGCGTCAGCGCGCCCTCAAGCACACGCACGTTGGTCGAGATACGATGGGCGAGGAATTCCAGCACGCCATCGGCAATCATCAGGCCCGGATATTGCATCCGGTAATTTTCGGTCTTGGTCTGCAGGATGCCAAGGCGCAGCTCGTAATCGGTGGGATGGAGATCCACCACCAGCCCGCATTGCAGGCGCGATTTGATCCGTTCTTCCAGTTCCTTGATCTCGCCCGGCGCACGGTCGGCGGAGATCACGATCTGTTTGCCCTGATCGACGAGCGCGTTGAACGTGTGGAAGAACTCTTCCTGCGTCGAATCCTTGCCCGCGATGAACTGCACGTCATCGACCATAAGCACGTCGACCGAGCGGAACATCTCCTTGAAATCCATGATCTGGCGTTCGCGCAGAGCCTGCACGAAACGATACATGAATTGCTCGGCCGAGAGGTAGAGCACGCGCAGATCGGGGCGCTTGGTTTGCAGCTCGTGGGCGATGGCATGCATCAGGTGGGTCTTACCCAGGCCCACGCCACCATAGAGGAAGAGCGGGTTGAAGGTCACCGGACCGCCTTCTGCCACACGGCGCGCGGCGGCATGGGCCAGCTCGTTCGGCTTGCCGACCACGAAAGTGTCGAAGGTAAAACGCTGGTCCAGCGGCGCGCCGGGCAGATCGTCATCCTGCGTCTGGGCAAGACGTGGTTTGATCTGGGCAATGCGTGGCGTGCTCGTGGGGGCAGGGGCCTGCTGGACGGGATTGGCGGAATTGGCCGGACGGATCATCGGTGCCGAAGACACGCGAAGATCGATACGCTCAACGATAATCCCAAATTTGCGCAGCTCGTTCTGGATCGCCTCGGAGAAGTTCCGCTGCACCCAGTCGCGCATGAATTTTGTAGGGGCCTCGAAGGCGGCAATGCCGTCATCGACCTCAATGACCTTCAGCGGGGCAATCCACGTCAGGAAGTTGTTTTTTCCCACGCTCTTTTGCAGCTCATCGCACACACGCCCCCAAGTATCGTCGGTCATCATTCTTGCCCATTCTTATCACACCTCGCGACCAACGATTCTCGGAAAATACGATCCACCACGCCAAACAGATTTTGGCGCGTGGTGCATTTTCTGCACTTAGGACAAGGTTACCCGACCCGCTCACGCGGGTTTCGACAGAATCGAAATGTGGGAGGTGGCAGCCCTCCAGCATCGGAATCGCATCCCCCAGGCCAATTGGTCCGGTTGTTATCCTTGTCGTGGCAGACGTTATTGTCCGGTCCAGCTAGGGTAAGATGCGTCAGTCCCCCGAGGCGACGTTGATCGCTCAGTGAAACTACTCCGGCTCGCTGACGAGTCGCAACAGAACTTCACGCTTGACTCCGGATTGCGTGAATCGAATCTGCCACAGTTTCGTCATGTTGCATTTCGGACATATCATCTTATTGAAAACATTGCGAAAAATGAAAAAGGCGCCATAAATGGCGCCTTTTTATCTTGCTTTTGCAAGGGAATCGCTTAGGCGTTCAGAGCCTTCACGCGAGCCGCCAGACGCGACACTTTGCGCGATGCGGTGTTCTTGTGAATCACGCCTTTGGTCACGCCACGCATCAGTTCCGGCTGCGCCACTTTCAGAGCTTCCTGAGCTGCTGCGTAGTCGCCCGAGGTGATGGCTTCTTCGACTTTGCGGAGGAAGGTACGGATGCGCGAACGACGTGCTTTGTTGATGTCGTTACGACGCTCGTTCTGACGTGCGCGCTTTTTGGACTGGAGCGTATTTGCCATGTGTGTGTTTCCACTTTCGGGTTTGGTACAATATGCGACTGCATGCAAAACCCGGGCACACCAGTGAACCGGTTGATTCTAGCCTAAGCGGGCTCCACACGCATTTGAAGGGGGCCTATACGGCAATTTTGCCAAGTTGGGAAGCCCCAAATGAGAACCGGGCCCCGAGGCCCGGCATTTCGCGTAAGTGACCGCGCTTATTTATCGCGGAATTGCGGCTCGCGCTTCTCGAGGAAGGCGGCCATGCCCTCTTTCTGGTCCTCGGTGGCAAACAGCGCGTGGAACATGCGTTTTTCAAACAGCAGCCCCTCGCGCAGGGTGGTCTCGTAGGAGCGGTTCACCGCCTCCTTCACCACCATGGCCGAAAGCTGCGATTTCTCGGCGATCTTCGAGGCGGCAGCCATGGCTTCGGACACCAGTTTGGCAGTCGGCACCACGCGGGAGACAAGGCCCGAACGCTCGGCTTCCTCGGCATCCATGAACCGGCCCGTCAGATGCATGTCCATTGCCTTCGACTTGCCCACGAAACGGGTCAGGCGCTGGGTGCCGCCGATTCCCGCGCAGATGCCGAGATTGATCTCGGGCTGGCCGAATTTCGCATTATCGGCGCAGATGATGAAGTCGCACATCATCGCCAGTTCGCAGCCGCCGCCAAGCGCATAGCCCGACACGGCTGCAATCACCGGCTTGCGGGTGCGCAGGAAATTCTCGGTGGCATCGCCGAAGAAATCGGCCTTGAACATGCCGACAAAGCCCTTCTCGGACATTTCCTTGATGTCGGCGCCGGCGGCAAAGGCCTTCTCGGAGCCGGTGATGACAATGGCACGCACCTTGTCATTGGCGTCGAGATTCGCCAGCGCGTCCCCCATCTCGGTCAGCAGAACGGAGTTCAGCGCGTTCAGTGCTTCCGGACGGTTGAGCCGGACTAGGGCGACATTATCTTCGATCTCGACGATCAGCGTCTGGTAGGCCATTTGGCAGTGCCTTTCCTTTTCATCAGACCGGAGTCCTAACAAAACCGGCCCATATATCAAGTCAACTCTCGCGCCCGTGTTCCTCTTAGCGCTGGCAATGCGCGCAATAAAAGCTGGATCGCCCCGATTGCACGATCCTGAGCACCGGTTGCCCGCAGCTTTGGCAGGGCGCGCCCTCGCGACCGTAAACTTTGAAGCGGTGCTGGAAATATCCCAGCTCCCCATCGGCCTGCCGGTGGTCGCGGAGCGAAGATCCACCCGCCTCGATAGCCTCCTCCAGAACCTCGCGGATGATTGCGACAAGAGGCCGCAGACGCTTCTCGGCAATCTGGCGGCCCTGACGGCGCGGGTCGATGCCCGCGCGGAACAGCACCTCGCAGACATAGATATTGCCAAGCCCCGCCACGATCGCCTGATCCAGAAGCAGCGTCTTGATAGGGCTCGCGCGACTGCGCAGTCTGGCGGTCAGATACTCCTCGTTCAGCTGGTTGCTGAACGGTTCAGGGCCGAGCTTCTCGAGGAGCCAGTAACTGTCCTCGGCGCCAGTGGGGAACAGATCCATCGCCCCGAAGCGACGCGCATCATTGAAGGTGACACGCCCGCCGCCCTCCATATGGAAGACGATGTGGTCATGTTTCTGCGGCGTCGGGTGGTCGATGACGAACTCTCCCAGTGCCACACCGGAGACCAGCATCCGCCCCGACATGCCCAGATGGATCAGGAGGGTCTCCCCGCGATCCAGGTCGGCAAGGATATATTTCGAGCGTCTGCGCAGGCGCAATATGCGTGCGCCGGTCAGGCGGGCGGCCATGTTATCCGGCAGGGGCCAGCGCAGATCGGGGCGGTTGACCTCGGCGCGTTCGATCACGCGGCCCTCCATCGCGGGTAAAAGGCCCCGCCTGACGGTTTCGACCTCGGGAAGTTCGGGCATTGTGATCGTCCTCGTGCATTGTCACTTCTGAAACGGCCCCTATAAGAAGGGGGTAGACCAGACGAACCTCAAGGGGCCACGGGACAGATGACCGCAGATCAGAGCAAGACGACGCATTTCGGCTTTCAGACCGTGGACGAGAGCCAGAAGGCCGGCATGGTGCATGGCGTGTTCTCGCGCGTGGCTTCGAAATACGACATCATGAACGACCTGATGAGCATGGGCATCCATCGCGTCTGGAAAGACGCGATGATGGATTGGCTTGCGCCGCGCCGTGGCCAGAAGCTTCTGGATGTGGCGGGGGGGACCGGCGATGTGGCCTTCCGCTTCCTCGGTCGTGCGCCCGAAGCCACGGCGACCGTCTGCGATATGACCGAATCGATGCTGATCGAGGGCCAGAAGCGCGCCGAGGCCGAGGATATGGCCGAGCGTCTGGACTGGATCGTGGGCGATGCGATGGCGCTGCCGTTCGAGGATAACTCCTTTGATGTCTATACGATTTCCTTCGGTATCCGGAACGTGACGCGCGTGCAGGACGCGCTGGACGAAGCCTATCGTGTGCTGAAACCCGGCGGGCGTCTGATGGTTCTGGAATTCAGCCAGATCCCGAATGATCTGATGCAGAAAGCCTATGATCTCTATTCCTTCAATATCATTCCGGTGATGGGCCAGATCGTGGCCAATGATCGTGACAGCTACCAGTATCTGGTCGAATCAATCCGCAAATTCCCCGATCAGGAGACGTTCCTGTCGATGATTCGCAAGGCGGGCTTCGAGCAGGCGAGCTATCGCAACCTGACCATGGGTATCGCGGCGCTGCATTCTGGCTGGAAGATCTGAGATGCGCGGGCCGATCAATATCTGGCGCCTGATCCGCACTGGCGCCACCTTCATCCGCTCGCGCGCGATGCATCAGGTGCTGGAGGCCATGGACGCGCCGCCGCGCCTGCGGGCGGCCGCCTATGCGGTATCGGCCCCTTTCGCGTGGCTTGGCTACAAGGGCGACCCGAACTTGCCGCCGGTGACACGGGCGATCACAGCGCTTGGTCCGGCCTATATCAAATTCGGGCAGATTCTATCGACGCGCGCAGATGTGGTCGGGCCAGAACTGGCCACGCAGTTGCGCGTGTTGCAAGACCGCCTGCCACCGTTCTCGACCGATCTGGCAAAGAAGACGATCGAGGAAGAATTCGAGCGTCCGATCTCCGAGATGTTCACAGAGTTTTCCGAGCCTGTGGCTGCGGCCTCTATCGCACAGGTCCATCAGGCCGTGCTGGCGCGCACTGGCGAGAAGGTTGCCGTGAAGGTGCTGCGTCCGGGGATCGAACGCGCCTTCCGCCGTGATCTCGATGCGTTCCATTTTGTGGCGAAATTCATCGAGCGGTTCTCGCCTTCGTCGCGAAGGTTGCGTCCGACCGATGTGGTGAAACACTTCGAGCGCACTGTCATGGGGGAGTTGGATCTGCGCATGGAAGCGGCGCGCGCGTCGCAATTTGCCGCGAATACGGCAGATGATGCGGGGTTTGCGGTGCCAAAGCCTGCCTGGGACATGTCGAGCCGCCGCGTGATGGTGCTGGACTGGGCCGAGGGCGTGCCGATGGGCGATCCCGAGGCGATCAGGGCTGCAGGCCATGATCTGGTCGCACTGTCCGAGCGTATCTTGCAGCTCTTTCTCAGCCATGCGCTGCGCGACGGATATTTCCATGGGGATATGCATCAGGGCAACCTGAAGGTCGCCGCCAATGGTGATATTCTTGCCTATGATTTCGGGATCATGGGGCAGATCGATGAATATACCCGTCGTGTCTATGCCGAGATCCTCATCGGGTTCATCCAGCGCGATTACCGCCGTGTGGCCGAGGTGCATTTCGAGGCGGGCTATGTGCCCGCGGATCGGGACGTGAACGAATTCGCGCTGGCCCTTCGCGCGGTGGGCGAACCGATCTTTGGCATGGATGCAAGCCATATTTCGATGGCACGCCTTCTGGCCTATCTCTTTGAAGTCACGGAGCGTTTCGGAATGCCAACGCGCACCGAACTGATCTTGCTGCAGCGATCGATGGTTGTGGCCGAGGGGGTCGCACGGTCTCTGAACCCGTCGCTGAATATGTGGCAGGCCGCCAAGCCCGCCGTCGAAACCTATATCCGTGAGAATCTCGGGCCGAAAGCGGCGCTGCATGACCTGCGCAAGGTGGTGAAAGTCATGGCGCGTTACAGCCCGCAATTCCCCGATATGTTGAAGAATTCCATCGAGCGGCGCGCGCATCCGGAGGCGCCAACCCCTGCGGACAAACCGCTTCATCCCGCCATTTGGGCGGGGATCATCGCAGCTGTCTTTGTCGCGGGGCTGGCGGCCGGTCTGCTGGCCTGATCAGCTTGAGGGGCTACGCAGTCCGGTGATATCGTCGCTCGAGACGGTAGAGCCCGACATCATGACGAGTTCTGTGCCACTATCGGTGACGCGCGCTTCGATGATACGGCCATAGGCTGGTGCGGTCTCGGTAGAGATAAGGTCACTGCCGCTATAGCTTTTGAGTGTGAAGGTGTAGTTGCCATAAACGGCGGTTTCACCATCCGAATTGGTGCCGTCCCACTCGACGAAATCCTCGTCCACATCTACGGCACCGCTGTAAACGGTGTTCCCCGACTCGTTCTGAACCGTAAGAACAGCCGAATCCGCTTGGCTATCGGCTTCGGTTTCAACGACGATCGAGCTACCAAAGAAATACACAGGCTCTTCGGTTTTTCCGTCCATACCGACCCAGCTTGCCAGCTCCGAGATGCCCATCTGGCTGATCGAAGATGCGATGCTTTCCAGAAGCGAGTTGGTCTCTACCTGCTGTTCGACCCCCGAGAAGGTCGCGAGTTGCACGGCATAATCCGTACTATCCATCGGATTGAGCGGGTCCTGATTCTGCATCTGGACGGTCAGCATCTCGAGGAAGGTCTGGTAATCCGAGGTTGCGAAGGTTTGTGCATCCGCCGTCGAGCTGGAGCTCGTCGCGGATGCCGTGGTTGAGGCGCTTGTTACAGTGGTCATGGAAATCCTCCGTCACATTCTGAGATCTAGCCCCCCCAGCACGGAGCCGGAGGTGCGCGAGGGATTGAGGGTGTTGGAAATGGAGCCAGCGCTGAATGCGGCTTGGGTTCCGCGTTCGGCGCGGATACGGTCGGCTTGTTCGGCAAGTTCCTGGGCGTTCTGCCCGCTTTGGCCCTGATCCGTGAAATTCAGGTTCACATCCGTATAGCCGAGCTCCCGCAGGTCGCGGCTGAGCATCTCGGCATGTCTTCGCATCAGGTCGAGAGTTTCGGGCCTGTCGGCATAGATCATCACGGACATGCCGCTGTCGCTATGATGCATGACCATCCGCACCTTACCCAATTCTTCGGGGGCGAGGGTCAATTCGACTGCTCCATCCGATGTGCTGGTTGCGGCGCGTGCGAGCTGTTGCGAGACGTTTTGGGCCATAGCCTGTTGCGCGGCGGGTTGGGATGCCGTTGTCGCCGCGGTCATGCCGGTGTGACTGGGGAGAGGAGCAAGGCCGAAGCGTTGGCTGTCTTCATCGATAGGAGTGGGTTGATCCTGCGCAAGCAAGCCGCTTTCCGCCGGCAGAGACTGTCCGGATGCGCCGTTCGACATTGTCGTGCTCGCTGCGGAGGTAACGGCATAGGCCGTCTCCATACGCGATTGCGCCGTTCGGTCCTTGCCGATCTGGGTAACTGTCAGTTCCTCGTCGAGTTGTTCGCTAAGTTCACGGCGCTTCGTGACATATTTCTCGGCACCCAGTTGCGCCTGCGCAACCGTTTGTAGAGGTATCGCCGAGGTCTGCAGGGGCGTATTCGAGCCGGTATTCACGGTCGAGGTAATAGTCGTCGTATCCGTGCTATCGGTCGTCTCGATGTCGATCGGTGCTGCTGCGGCCGGCTGGGTTTCCTGCGGAGAAATGGCACCGGTCTGCCCGGTTACAATGCCGGAAGGTACTTTGGGTTGCGAGATGTTACGCACCGAGACGCCAATCTCGCTGCGCAGCGCGGGATCGGATTCCACATTTTCGTCCGTCGGAATCGGTAGAGCTACGGCATTTTCCGAGATCTCCTCCATACCGTCGGGAAGTGCAACCTGCCCGGAGGTGGCTCCGTTCTGTGGTGTGCTGAAGAAGCTTGCAGTCGAACTGTGCAAGGCGAATCGTGCTTCGCTGACCGAAGGTGCCGCGGTCGCGGTATATCTTGCTTCGGGGCGCTGCTCGGAGGCTGGCTGTAGTGTTGCGGGTTCGTCTGCTGTTGCGACCGTCTCAGCGGTGCCGGTCTCGTCCGCTGCTGTCAACTGACGACCATATACATCAGATTGCCGAGGCAGGTCGGGTTGCGGAGTTGCGCTCGTACCAGAGGAGGACTGGGCATCAGGGCGAACCGTTTGAGGGGGAGCCTTCTCTTGCGACGGGAAGCCTCGGTTATTAAAAGCGATTTGTGCGGTTGGCTCCGAGGTCTGCAACTCGGAATCCTGCATCGGTGCTACTGCTGACTGCGGCACCATGGCGGATTGCGTCTGGACGCCTGTGTGCGACAGGAATTCAGGCGCGGTATCTGTTCCCTTATCTGTCTGGAAGGAAGCCATTTCCTCGTCCAGTTCGGCGTGGGGTTCGCTCACTTCCGATGCCGTGAAGTTCAACGTTGGGGAGCTTCGGGGATCAGATTGAGGGAGTGCCGATGCCTCTAGCTGCGTATCGGCGGCAGGAACGTGCTCGGTATCGAAAACCTCATCCGTTTGGTCTCCATCCTTCGAGGAACCATCATTTTTCTTGCTCTCGACCGGGGAGCTGGTGGCCTCTGCTGCGCGCGGCAAGCCCTGTTCTGTCCAGAGAGGATTACTTTGTTCACCTGGCGCCCACGCTTTATCCGTGTTCTTTGCAGAAGAAGGAGCATCTTGCGGTGCTTTGATCTGCCCGGGTGTTACTGTGGGCATCTCGGCAGAGACAATCTGTTCGTCGCGCGGCAAGTTGAATGCGCGGGGTTGCTGTTCAGAATTCGTAGAAACCGGGCCCTTTGAATGTGGCCGAATCGTCGCGCCAGTATCAGCGCGGCCTATCGTCTCGGTCAGAGCCGAAAACTCCAAAGAAAATTCTGTGCTCTTACCGTTCGTCGCGGTGGCGGGCGAATCGATTCCAGCTGCTTGGCCCTTTGTAGCAAGGGGAAATTGAGCTGCTATTGCGTCAAAACTGGTCATGATCCTCAAGACTTCTGCCTGTGATGATCACCACATTGCCTCAATGAGGTTACCGGTTCTTTACCGCAAGCTGTCAAAAAGGAGAGAATGCGAATGATGCGGAGAATCCCATGCAAGTCACATCGACTGGGTTACCTTTAACGACAGATGGATCGAAGTCCTTGCGCGTTGTCAGCGCGGAGCAGCAAGAGAAGATGCGTGATACTGCGCAGGCTCTTGAGGCGAGCTTCCTGTCCGAGATGCTCAAATATACGGGTTTGGGCGAAAATAAATCCGAGTTTTCCGGCGGTGTCGGCGAGGAACAGTTCTCGTCGTTCTTGCGGGAAGAGCAGGCCAGTGAGATGGCGAAGGCCGGAGGGATCGGCCTGGCTGAAACTATTTTCAACTCGATGCTGAAGAGGGCGCAGAATGGCTGATAAAGATGATGCGGTAGTTGAGGAGCTGATCAATTTGCTGCGCCTCGAACGGGATGTGATTCGCAAAGCAGAATTCGAAGCGCTGACGGCTCTGGTTGCGCGAAAGGAAGCACTCCTTATGCAGGTGAAGGATTTCCCGGCGCAAAAGCTGAAGCGTGCACATGAGATGTCCCGCCAGAATCAGCGGCTTCTTTCTGCGGCGTTGAAAGGTATCCGCGCGGCGCAGATCAGGCTCTCGGCGATCCAGAAAGCGGCCCATAGTTTCGGAAGCTACGACAAATCGGGCCGCCCGCAGCGCATTGTCGGTACGCAGGGGTCGATCGAGAAGCGCGCATAAACCATTTTAATAAAATGCAACCAAAACAAGGCCGGCCGCAAAGCCGGCCTTAGCTTTTCGTTAGGGGAGATGGTGCAAACATACCCCTGCATCCAGTGACTGGGTGGCGCGCTCCGGGAACCGGGGCGCATGTGTCAGAAGGACCTGTGCATTCGCTCCGACAAGAAGTCGGGCGGTATATAGACACCTTCGCGCAAAAGCGCACATATCTGAGGACCCAAAACTATGTCCAGCATTCTGACCAACACCGGCGCAATGACCGCACTTCAAACCCTGAAGTCGATCAACTCCTCGCTTGGCGATACCCAATCGGCCATCTCGACCGGTAAAGATATCTCCACTGCAAAAGATAACGCCGCAGTTTGGGCAATTTCGAAAGTCATGGAATCGGACGTTGCCGGTTTCAATGCGATCGAAGACTCTCTCGCTCTGGGTGAATCGACCGTTGCTGTCGCGTCGACCGGCGCAGAGCAAATCGTTGAGAAACTCAACGAGATGAAAGAGAAAATCGTTTCGGCGACCGGTGAGAACGTTGATAACGACAAGCTGACCGCAGACGTGAACGAGCTGAAAAAGCAAATCGGTTCGATCATCAATGCGTCGCAGTTCAACGGTGCAAACCTTCTGCGCACCGATGTTGATGGCAATGGCGGGACCGGTATCAGCGTCCTGTCCTCGCTCGACCGCGTCGGTTCGGGCACGGGTGCGACGGTGAGTGCGTCGAATATCAACGTGGCATCGGCTGACCTCGAAGCTGCGTTCGGTACCTACAGTGCGGCTGCCTCTGATGGTGGCATGCTGACCGACATCGACGTGTCCAGCGCAACTGCCGCTGATGCATCGCTGGCGGCGATCGAAGTCCATATCCAGACTGCAACCAACAAAGCTGCAGAACTGGGTGCCGCTGCTTCGCGCATCTCCGATCAGAGCGACTTCATCTCGAAGCTCTCTGATGCCGTGACCTCGGGTATCGGTTCGCTCGTCGACGCCGATATGGAAGAGACGTCGGCACGTCTGCAGGCTCTGCAGGTTCAGCAACAGCTGGGCACGCAAGCTCTGTCGATTGCCAACCAAGCGCCGCAACAGCTCCTGTCGCTGTTCCAGTAATGAGCATCTGAGGGGCGCAGTCAATGCGCCCCTCAACCACCTGGCAAAACGCCGGGTTTTAAAACTTGCAGCCACAGGAAGGGCTTCTCGTGAACGCTTATGCTCAGGCCAAAATGGCCTATTCCAAACCAAACCAGGCGGTGCGAACCGACCGCGATATCGAGTACGAAGCACTTGCTCGTATCACCAGCCGCCTTCGTGGTGTAGCTGGCAAAGAAAAAGAAAAGTTTCCAGATCTCGTCGACGCTGTAAGCCGAAACCGCAAATTGTGGCGGATCTTCGCAGATGATGTCGGTCTTTCGGATAATGGCCTACCAGAGTTGTTGCGGGCGCGGATATTATTCCTCCAGAAATTCGTCGATGTGCACAGCTCGAAGGTTCTGGCGCGTAAAGCTAACCTCGATCCTCTTATAGAAATTAATACTGCCATTATGCGTGGCCTTCGCCCTACTGGAGGCACAAAATGAGTGGCCTTGTTCTAAAGTTGGCTCCCAAGGAGCGTGTTCTCATTAATGGCGCTGTGATCGAGAATGGAGACCGGAGATCCCGTCTCGCGATCATGACCCCGAACGCGAATATTTTGCGACTTCGCGATGCAATCCATCCTGAGGAGGCAAACACACCTGTTCGCCGGGTATGCTATATCGCGCAACTCGTTTTGTCGGGAGATAACAATCCTGAAGAAACTCGGCTGCAGCTACTGCGCGGTATTGAGCAGCTTAGCCAAGTCTTGACGGATCACGATAGCCGGACGCAGCTCGCGATTGCAACCAAATCCGTTCTTGAGGAACAGCACTATCAGGCTCTCAAGGCGCTTCGTAGTCTTCTACCAAGGGAGGAGCGGCTTCTGGCCGCGGCACGCCAATGACATATCAACCCATTGTTCCGCTAAGTGGTTATGCCGGTTGGAAAGTCCTTAATCGGACAATGGAAACACAGAAGGCGGCATTCACCGCCTCTGTGACTATTCAGAATGACGAAGAGTATTTTCGTGAAAATATCGGAAACGTAACCTCGGCGGAGGAACTCGTTTCCGATTATCGGCTGCTCAAAGTTGCGCTGGGGGCTTTTGGTCTGGATGATGACCTACAGAACAAGTATTTCATCAAGAAGGTTCTCGAAGAGGGGACGCTTGACGAGGATTCCTTTGCAAACAAGCTTTCGGATAAGAAATATGCGGCACTTTCCGAAGCCTTCAGTTTTGATTTCGATCCACCCAATACCGTTCTGAGTTCCTTCGCTGACGAGATGATCGCGAATTACGAAGAAAGGCAGTTTGAGATTGCTGTGGGAGATAGTGATGAAAGCTACCGTTTCGCACTCAATGCTCAGCGTGAATTGGCAGACCTCGCAGCAGAGGATAGCTCTGACAATACAAAATGGTATACGATTATAGGTAACGAAGCTCTCGCTACGGTTATGCGCACCGGTTTGGGATTGCCCGAAAGTACATCGTCCTTGGATGTCGACCAACAGGTCACAATATTCAAGCAAAAGGCCCAACAGGTATTCGGGTCCGATGAGGTTTCACAATTCACTGACGAGGAGAGCGTCGAGAAGCTCATCAAATACTATCTTCTGCGAGATCAGGTGATGAACGGCAGTGTTTCAACCAGCTCCAACTCTATTGCGCTAACCCTGCTGCAAAACGCAGCCAGCTTTTCTGCTCGTTTTTAATGTAAAGCCAAGTATTAAATCACGGGGCCAGTGGCTAGTTTAAGAATGTACTTGGTAATCCCCCCGTTTTTGCGGGGGCTTGGTCGTAGAGTTTCCGCGGCCATTCTCAGTTTCTATGCGGGGGTCATCCCGCCGTTGCCCATGTTCGGACGTTCGTTGTTGTAGGACCAGAGCCATTCGGTGGCAATGTTCTGGACCTCGTCGATGGTTTCGAAGATATGGAGGTCCAGCTATTCGTGCCGGACCGTCCGGTTGTAGTGCTCGACAAAGGCGTTCTGCTGCGGCTTTCCGGGCTGGATGTGCGCCAAGGCGATGCCCTTGTGTTCGGCCCATTCCATCAAGGTGCCGCTGATATATTCCGGGCCATTGTCGACCCTGATCGTCTTGGGCGGGCCGCGCCATTCGATGATCTGGTTCAACGCTCGGACAACGCGCTCGGCGCGGAGCGAGAAGTCGATCTCGATCCCTAGGCCTTCGCGGTTGAAGTCGTCTAGGACGTTCAGCAGCCGGAACTGGCGACCGTCCCCGAGGCGGTCTGCCATGAAATACATCGACCAGACTTCGTTCGCGGCCTCTGGAACCGCCGACGCCTCTGGCTTGTCCCGCTTCAGCCGCTTGCTGGGCTTAATCCTGAGATTCAGCTCCAGCTCGCGGTAGATCCGGGACAGGCGCTTGTGGTTCCACCCGTGCCCTTGGACGTTGCGCATGTAGAGAAAACACAGGCCGAAGCCCCAGGTCTTCTTTGCCTTTGTCAGTCCGGGCAGCAGACCGGCAATCTGTTCGTTCTCGTCATCGAGCTTCGGGCTGTATCGAAAGCACGTCTCGCTGACATCGAAGGCCCGATACGCTAGCGCAATGCTGACGCCCTTCATCGTCACCGCTTTTACGGCCAACTCCCGGCGTTGAGTTGGCGACTTCAGGCCTCCTTGAGCAGATCATTCTGCATGCTGACGTCAGCATACATGCGCTTCAGGCGGCGATTCTCCTCCGCCATCGCCTTCATCTCGCTGACGATACTTGGCGCGCCACTTGTACAGTGTCGTGCTGCTCATCCCGTGCTCACGGCAAAGCTCGGCTGCTGGCACACCGCCTTCCACCTGGCGCAGCACGCCCATGATCTGGACCTCGGTGAAACGTGTGTTCTTCATCGGAATCTCCTCACTCATCCTGACGAGAAAATTCTACTTCCGCATCCCTTTGGGATCAGGGGAGATTACCCGCTGAACGGAAAACTTGGTCTCACCAACCATCATGGCCTGTGCCGGTGCTACATGCCGCTACGTACGAGCGCATCTGGGACAGTTGTGCCGCGGCGAGCGACGATGAGGAAGTGTCTACAAAGCGCTGAGACCGGCCATCGGATGCAATGGCACGAATGACGGCAATGGGCCGTGAGTGTCAGGCAGCGGGAGGCCGGAGGGACCATGCGGTTTGTCCGCTTCAGCAGTTTCGCCAAGGAATCTAGAGATGAAGGTCAATTTGCCATTTGCTTACAGACAAAGTCGGCGCGTGTTACAAAATCGGCGCGCGGCAGCTCCGTGATTTTGTATCCGAGGGCCGTGTAGGTCTCGCGCGTGATGGCATTGGTCGCTTCGACTTCGGCGCGAGTCTGCTTGCCTTCGGTGTCTTGCGTGAAGATCTCATCCTAGAACGACGCTAGGAAGACACGACGGTTGTGGCAGGCTGCCTTAGCCGCTGTAGCCACGTGGGGAGGCCGCAGAGAGTCAAGTAGCCCATGATGTTGGGAGTGGCGCGATTGAAGATTACGGGCCCTGAAAGGGGCTGTGCCGCGCTGTGGGCGCGCAGGTAGTGCTCCAGCATCCGTGCGGCGTAGGCCATGCGGTCGGCCCAAGGGAGGGCGTCTCCTCGCGAATGACCGCGCGGCCGGATTCGGGGATCGCGTGAAAGCCGCGGCAGGAGAGCTCGGTGATCAGGCTGGTCTTGCCCGCGCCCCAAGGCCGCCCGTCACGACGAAGAGATGGTCGCTCATGGGGCATCCTCTGGTTCGACAGAGGGAAGCGCTGCGGAGCGATCAACACGCCGAAAAGGCGCGGATCAAAGCAGCATGGATTTTTGTAGGAAAACAGCACCGGTCTGCACGACAGAGGCAAATCCTCTGACAAGAAAGGCAGAACTATTTGGTGCTTTTCAGTAAATGGGAAGGGGCACATAGTTTTGCCTCTGAGCGTCAGAATTTCCTTTTGAATTCAGTACCCCGAAATCTCGATGCTGAACTGAAGCTGCCTTTTTCGTCAGATAGGGTTGCCTCTCGGAAGATATGAAAAAAGCCGACGCAGTGGTCGGCTTTCTCAAGGGTTATCGTGTCAGAAGGTCCTGGGGATGGAATGCACAGGCTTCGGCCCAATCAGGCAGCAAATCCCACCATCATTCTTGACCTCATCTATCGTTCACATCGCGACGGCGAAAGATGATCCGGTTTTCGCCGTTGAAGATGAGTGGTTCGACGCCGTTCTTGTAAAGCTCGCGGCAGAGATTGGCGGGATCGCGTCGTAACTCGCGGGCAAGATCGGTAGCAGAGATGTAGTGCTCGGCGAAGATTGTGACGGAGGCCTCATCGACCACCCGCCAGCGTTCTGAGGACTTTTGGCTCTTTGGAGCAGCGGTCAAGTAGCCCGCGTTCATCAGGTTGCGGATTGTTGCGGTGTCGACACCGAGCTTGCCGGCAGCCTCGGACATGCTGATCGCACCAGCTGAGTTCTGGCCTATGGCCGTTTTTACCCGCTCTACAGATATCAGGAAATCGTTGAACCTTGCGTCTGCACCCGCCACGCAACGTAGCGGAATATCATGTTCGAAAATCAGGTGCAGGAGTTCGAGGGTCGAACATTGGCACGCGGGCGTGGCCGCAATGAGAGAAACCTCATCATTGGCCGGTTCCAGCTCGGGGCGTGTTTGGCGATTCAAACGACCGAGAAAGGCGTCGAGATCCTCCCTCCGGAAATACGGCGCGTTTCGGGCCATCTCTCCGGCCTTCTTGACGAGCCCTACCACGACGAAAATGCGCAGCAGGTGGATGTCCACCCCGAGATAGTCTGCAGCGTCGAACCCGCGGAGCAGCCCATTTGTTTCATCGGCGAGTTCCTGCAGCGTCTCCCGTGAGGGATAGCGACGATAGGTGATGGCACCGGATTTTCCCGTTCTCGAGATGTCGCCACGCTCCAAGAGCTTATGGCGCAGCATCCGTTCGTCGATCCCGTAGGCCTTTGCGCCTTTTCGAAGGGAATACACCTGTTGCCTGTCGCACCGTATCCGCAGGACGGTGCTACCGACGAGCATGGGATACGTCCGCAGAATATAGTCGAAAACAATCCGGCGGATGTGATTGAAGGCAGCATCATCCTCACGCTGGGACAGCCAGGTCAGGAAAGAACCGGCAATCGCACCGTAGGTGTGACAGCCAGGGCCTGCCTCCATGCGAAGCTCTTCAAGCGCTGCGACCATTTGATCAGGCCCGTTGCGTAGGAGGTCGTATCCTGCTGCACCGGCCTCAAGCCATTGTCGTTCGGTCGTTTCCGCTCGGGTGGCCTTGGGGCCTTGCGTCATCAAAAGGCCAAAATTCTCGCAAAGCTGTGCTGCGACATGGAACTCCAGCGTGTCGAGCCAACAGCCTGCGGGCGTGCCATCCAATCGGCCAAGGAGGTAGCGTTCCAGAGATCGCGCCTCTTCGGCAACAATCTGGATGTCGTCTATGTCCATGTTGTCGACCATCCGCGCGAAATCATAGCTGTGCTTGTGATGCGAGGGAGGCGGGACCTCGATCAACATGCAAGAATGCCGGGCGCAGGTCCGGATTGAAGTGAGCTGCCATGCCCCGAGATGAAACGGGCCATGGGCACCCTGCTCTGAAAGAGCTTCAGCGGCACATTTCGGGCATCCTCTGATCGTGCTTCGGCTGTAGGCCGTGAACCTCGGCGCCTCTGCTCCTAGCTGATAATTCGTCTTCGACGGGGCGTGGGGTGTCCAAGTGCGGAGTTTGGTGGGAGCACACCCTGCGAGTGCGGCTACCCGCTCAATCTCCACCGGGTCGCCGACCTTCAGGGCGCGATAGGAAATGCTCATGTCGGCGCAGAAAGACTGAAGGCTGGCAGTCCCGTTCTTCCGCGCGATGCGGGACGCAAGCGACGTCGCGCTTTCACCGGGTACCGGGGTGACGGTGAGGGGAAGCGGCTTGAGGGGTGACAACATCATGTGCGGTTCTCCCGAGAAAACACCTGGCGGGCGTCGATGCGCATGAAGTCCGGCACGACAAACGGGTTGAACTCGGCATCGCAGGAGGTCCGCCGATGGTAGGCCCTGATGAAATTGCGCTGGTTCAGCGTCTTCTGGCCTTGCAAGTAGGCATCCTCGATGGCGTCGAGGATCAGGACAATGGCGATGCCGAACTGGTTTGCCGCAGCATGGACCACGCGTTCGCCGTGGGATAATTCCAGAACGTCATCCTCTGGTTCGAGCTGCGCCAGTTCGCAGTAGTTCTCGAGCAGGTCGAGAATATCATCACCATACGCAGCAGCGGATAGGCTCTCGAACCGAACGGTCCGCATGCGCCGAGCGAGCTGATGGTCGTGGTTGAGGATGTCTTCCAGCTCGTTTGTGCCCGACAGAATGATCCCAACTGGCCATTCCGGGTCCGTCATCAGAGTCTTCAGCATGGATGTCACTGAATCCAGCTCGTGCTTGGTGCCCCGCGACGCCAGGTCCTGCGCCTCGTCGAGATGCACGAACAAAACGCGCCGCTCCTTCAGGTGATGTTGGACCAGGTCCCAGATGTACCAGGCATGGCGATCGGCACCGATAGGGTAGCCGAGCGCCCGAAGGAGCATCTGCCCGACGAATTTCAGCGTTGCGGGTGATGGCACCCGCAAGCTGATGATGGTTGAATCTCCGTATCCCTGATCGGCCAGCCGCTGCCTTTCTTGGGCAAGGAGATGGGTGATTGCCGCGCTTTTTCCGGCCCCGGAGTGCCCGGACAGGGCAAGCCCTTGCGCCTCGCTGATACGGTCGGTCTGGATGTCTACGAGCCTTTTCTCAGCGAGGATGGAAAACCCTTCTGCCAGAGGAACGAAGCGCTCGTGATCGACGAAATATGCCTTCAATTCAGCGACCCGTTGTGCCGCTTGGGTGATCAGATCATTTCCCATCGTTGAACCCCCAGCGTCTGCGGTTCTTGCGTCTCGTTCGACGCTCTGAGATCGGCCCGTTATCGTCGCTGTCCGGCTTCCGAGATGTGTCCGTTGGCGGAGTAATGGAGATTGCACCATTGAGAAGGTCGTTGCTCGGCGGCATGTGTCGCAGCCGCTGCTGATCAGAGCGGAGCGGATAGTGCAGTGCAGCATCTGCGCGGGCGACGTCCACGTCGGTCACATGGAAAGGGGTCAGGGCGCGCAGAGCGAATGCGCGGCGGTTCGCTTCGGAGATCCGCGCAATTGCCCGCTGGACTTTGGGCGCGTCCAACTTCGCGTTACTGGCGTGCACGTGGCGAACGGCACGCATGCCTTCTCGCAGCTCTTCGAAGCTCACGCCCTCGAAGCCAGGCTGATTGGCGAGCGCAGGATACCAGGACGCACCGACCTTGACGGCTATCCACCCGATGTCCTGCAGATCGACCCTGATTTCCACCTCCCGTACGGGAGAGTGTAGGTGCGCTTCTCGCAACGCCTCGCAGCTATAGCTTAGGCCCGAGAACAGGACGCCCTCTTTATTAAATTTCCGGGATTTAGGTCGCCCAAATGCTTTTCGAAGGGTCAGGCCATCCGGAACCGGAGGCGTCCCGTGTTCAGCCACCAGCCGCTTCCAGGCTGCATTCGGAGTTTCCCCGTTCAGAGAGCCATGCGGTTGGTTGTGATAGATATCAACAATATAGGTCAGCAGGACCTTGATCAGGTCGTCGTCACACAGACAGGCGAGCATTTCTGAAGGATAGTCGCCGCGATCGATGGTGTCGAAAAAGGTTCGACCTGCCAAGAGCGGCATGAGCTGATGTCCGAGTGTGCGGAAGAAGGACTCAATGTGTCCCCGCATCCATGGGATGCCAGCGGGCGGCAAGTGCGACGTGACCCCAAGTGACGCTACCGTTGCCTGGAAGGCGTCCGAGACGAAGGCAGGCCCCATGTCGGTCACAAGTGTTCCGATCCCGCCATGATGATGCCATGTGCTTTCGCATTCGGCCGCCTGGGCCAGCGGGGTCTTGTCCTCGAAAATCTGCCGCAGCGCGCGGATCGCATCATCCGAGTTCGGATTGTCGGCCAGTCGCATCGACACGACACATTTCGTGGCGCAGTCGATCGCTAGATACATCCAGCGCCGCCCTGTCTCGAATTTCTTCTGCCGATCCGGCGGCAGGTGCTCCCAGATGCCTGTCAGCGTCAGTAACGACACGACGTCGAGCTTGTTTTCATCCATCTCGACCCGCTCCATGGGGCGCACAACATCGGGACCGTTGCTGCTCATTGCGAATTTCCTGGCGGCTGCAGACACGCCAAATCGTTTTGCGCAGACGTAGAATGGGTCTGCCGAGTCCAATCGGCGTTTAACGCTGGAGGCAGAGGGGATCGTGAGCGGCGTTGCCCCCGCGCTGGCTCTGCGCGCGTTCTCTTCGGCGAACAGTGCCCGAGTCTCCTGAATAGACTGGACCTTGGTTGGTTGCTGCGTGTCGGCGTAAATCTCGATGACCTGGTTCATCAGGGCTTCCGCCTTCGGACACCAGCGCCGGCTCCGATTGCCGGATAGGTGAGTGGCCGGAATGAGAGAAAGTGCAGAGTAGCCTGCAGCCTGATAGGAGCGGACCCACTGCAAGACTGTTCGGCTTCCCGGCAGCTTACGAACTTTTATTTCCTTGCCCGGTCGTATCTTGGCAAAGGCCGCTGCGCCTTCGCCAACGAGCCTGGCCGTCACTGATGCGAGCTGCGCTTTGGCCTGCTCATATGCCCGCTGCGTGCGTTTGACGAGGCCCGCAGCTTCGAGAGCTAGGAAGGCGTCACAGACGGCCTTCCGCCAGATCACCAGCCGTGCGGTCTTTTCCGACAGTTCGCTGATGACCTCTACCGGCTTGTTGCGACGCGCCTCTTGCGTCGCCCGGTCAAAATATCCTGGAAAATATTTGGTATCTGGGCGACGCATCATCTCAGCAAGTTCTTGGTGAGAAAAAGCCTCTGTGACCCCCGGCTGGCCCACACGCCCATAGACGCCGCCGTGCTCGTTGGTCTCAATCGGGTAGATCGCGACACCCGCAGTGATAATCATGTCAGAGGTCGACAAGCGGAAGCGAGGGATCATGCTGCGGACTCCACTAGAGAGGGGCGCGACCAAGCGAGCGTCCGCGCCGCTTCAGCGGCAGCCTGTCGGTCAATGTGCTCGTCCGTGACGAGCAGCACACGATCCGCAAATGACTTGGTTACTGCCGCAGAGACAGCTTCGAGCTCGGATGCAAAGTTCAGCCTCAGCACACGCTGCATGGGTTTGATGGCCACGGCGATGCGCTCCCCGTCCGTTTTCGTAACCAAGAAATCGAAGACATGTCGCGCGGGGCGGCCGTCAGTGCCGACATAGGATATCGCCTGGGGTTGCTCGCGGATGTGGTGCACGTCGTCGCGTACCAACATCAGGCAGAGGAAGGCGTATTCGAGCGCACTCTCGAAGTGGATGATGCGCGGGCGCTCGAAGCCGGGCAGCTGTGCGACCATCGAGCCGCGCAGGCTCCCTTTAGAACGGCGCGCAGGCACTCGGGTCGCGTGGCTCGGTTCCGGCCCGCGGTAGAACAAGGTGTTGTACATGATGTTTTGGAGCGCACCTCACCTGGGCGCCGACCCATGTGGATCGGAGCAGGCGCGGGGCGACATCCCCCTATGTTTGAGATGAGTTTGACTGCCCTGCCGAGAGACGCCTCGGCAGGTTGACTTTTCGTGAGACTCAGGGGATGAATAAGGGGTCGGATCGAAACGACACTTATTCAAAAGGCCTTCCTGTTAGCGCAGGAGGGTCTTTTTATTTCCCGATGTCAGGTTTTGTTTGCCGCGCTGTCCTCCTCTGCTGCGTAACGGTCGGGGAAGAGCTTCTGGGGAGTTGTACCAAGCTGAGTTGCGATGGCGGACTGCACACGGTGCGAACGACGATAGCCTTGGCTAACTACCGTCACGCTGCTCTGCTTGATGCCGAGCGTGCGGGCGATTTCCGCCATGCTCGACCCGGCTTGCCGAAGCCTGCACTTCAGCTGCTCGTGATTGTGCAAATCTACCTTCATGGCCTGATGCAAGTCCTTAGACTCCGTTCTTACCCACTCCAACAGTGATTCGGAGATTGATTCGTCGTGCAAGTTTTCTTCGGCTGCGGAGGCGTTTTCTCAGATTTTGTCGGGCTGCTTTGCCGATCAAACCGAGAATACCGGCAAGCTTCAGACCTGATGACTTTGCACTGCCGGTTTACCGCGCCAAGGTTGTCACTGAAGGAGCGACTCCAGTGACAACGCAACGAAGTGAAGAAGAACGACGACTTCGGGAGGCTCGGGAACAACTCGAAGCTGCCAAGAGTGTTATTGCTGAACTGGAAGGCCCACGCCTTCGGCTGCGCGTATCCCGTAGAAAACTCGCGTGCCAAAAAGCCACACAGTCAGAAGCGGCGGGGACACAAGCCCAGGCGGTAGATGTCAGCGATGTTGGGGCAGAGCCGCAGGACCCTGTTCGCAAGGTGCTGCGGGGCGGAGAAAAGCCTCGGTTGCCGGAGTCGGCTGAGGTCAAGCGGATATATGAGGAAATGCCGTCACTGGACCAAGTGGCGCAGGCTTTGGCACGAGACCGCCGTGCGGCAGTCAAAGCTTTGGCCGCCGCAGGGATCGACATAAAAGAAGATATTGCGAAACAGTGGGACTCGGGCAGTTCCCTGCGTGAGCTGCACAAGCGGCATGGTCCAGGATGCGATACGATTTCGAGATGGATCAAGAGTACTGGCCGCAAAGTCCAACCGCGAAACGCCAACCGTCAGTGCGATGAAGCGCTGATCGTCGAGACGTATTTAAAGACACGATCCGCAAACCGATGCGCCCTGGTGGCAGGTGTTTCATGGGAAAAAGCGCGGAACATCCTGCGGAAGCGGGGAATGTGGGAGAAGTAACCGCTTCGTACCAAGAGCTGAAGGAACCTACCATCAACGAGGACAGCATGGTCAAGCCGACGCATCCGGATCAGCATGAGTTGCACGATTGGCCGATGTACGGTCCGAAGAACCCGGAAATCGCAAACATGGTGGAGCGGCTTGCTTACGATCATGGGATGCGCGTTCGTGACATTGAGGAGGTCATACTGTTGGCGTTACAGGACAGGCTCCGAGAAGCCGAGCGCGGAAGTGGTGCCTAATGATTTCAAGCTGCCCGAATGAGGATCGTTCGACGGACGGAGTACAGCAGCTCTCCGGCGAGAAACTGATGCGAGCGTAGCAATGGGCGGATGAAAACCGCTCCCTTTTCGTCTGGCTGTTTTTGGCTGACGCACACCTGCCGATGTGCCGAGAGTTCATTCGGATCGGTTGGCGGGCGGTATTGTAGAGGTTCGTCGCCGTGCGCGCCTATTTCAATAACAAGCGCGGGCAAAATCCACTCGCCGCGGTGTCTTGGTCCATGGCAAGACGTAGGACCAGAAGAGGGGGCAAGTTGACCATGGGCCGATATAGCCGCTCGCGTGTCCTGTTTAGACGAACACGTTCATTGGGCGTCCACCTCCATGACCCAAACGCTTATCCTCCGACGTTCCACAAGTTGCCACGCTTATCGGGGCCGAGCCTATGTCATCATGCTTCGGCACTCGGCGTGTCAGTGACGAGACCCAGCGTGTCGATTTCGGCGATTTTCTGAAACTCAGCCAAATATTCTTGTCGGTGGTTCAACAACCAGCGCGCGACGCGGGCGTTGGCGAGAAGCTTGGTGATATAGCCGCGCGCGACCGTCAGGTGTAGATTATCGATGCCATACGTATCTTCGACCGATTTGACCTGGGTCTGTAACGCGGCTAATTCCCGTTCCATGCGTGCGATCTGCTGGCCGGAGGGGGTGGGGACCGCTGCACCTCTTCCCTTTTTGGCTGCCACAAGTTGACTTTCGGGTGTTGCGGCGCGGATCGCTCTAGCAAACATGACCGAATAGTTATTCTGCCCGATCATCAGATCGGCGGCCTCTATTTGCCGAACAGGGGTCATCTGCCGCAGCGTATCGAAAACCTTCATTGAGCAGGGTGTGTCCTTGAGCATTTCGGCGGCCTCTGGGCTGATACCTTCGAGTAGTCGGAAGCGCCTCAGAACGGACTCGACGTGAAGATTGAGGGCATCGGCGATCGCGGTTGATGAGACCCCGCGCTCCATGGCGCGGGCGATCATCCGATGTTCTTGGATCGGGGGTATCCGGTTAACGCGCTTGTTGTAGGTGTAGGTATCGTCGTCCGTGGCAAGCAGGCATTCGACCTCCACGATGCCCAACTCCTTGAGGGCTTCCAGACGAAGATGGCCATCGATCAGAAAATACATCCCGCTGTTCGCAGTATCGGCCACCACAGCAGGCGCCTCAATTAGTCCGACCGCCTTGATAGAACTCAAAACTTGCGAAAATGCCCGGCTTTCGCGAGCTCCATCAGGCAAGGTCTTGAGCGGTATGATCACCGTGAGTGGGAGCGTGATGAAACTTCGGTCAAAGGCGAGACGGACAAGCCCGTCGTCGTCGCCATGATCTTTGAGCTGATCAGCCATCATTTTCCCCTGAGATTCGCGTGGACAAGGCGCGAGGCATCGTCGCGAGACCTTCTGCCCTGAGCAGATTAAGGAAGCTCTCATCTGTCAGAAGATCCTTGAGTGCCTCGACGATGAACAGGAGCCGCACCTGAGTAAAATCCGACTTCTTGACCAAGAGCCGCTGCTTTTCCGCCTCACGCTGATAGACCTGCATGAGGTCATTTGCCGTCATCCGGCGGCTATGCCCTTTGCGTCCTAGGCGCCCTGCCGGCAAACCTTTGCCCTGGGTGCGCATTCGCATGTCGAGCATCCGCCGGACGGCCGCCAGCTTCTTGCCCCTGAGCTTGCCGGTCTCATAGGCATCGAGAAGTAGATTTTGTGCCTCCTGCGTTTCTGCTTTGGATATTTCCATCGCGAGCGTGATCGGGATCAGCCCGGTCTCGACAGCGGCGACCAGACGTTCTTCACCACGCTCAAGCAGCGACGCTATCATATTCACCCATGAGGCGCCGACGCCGATCTTCTCGCCGATGGCACCGTCACTGTAGCCTCGCGCACGCAACGCCCCGATCTCCCGCATGATGTCGATGGGCCTGGGCGTTCGACGGGCAATATTTTCTACGAGACTCATCACCAGGCATTCAGTTTCGTTCGCATCGATCACCACTGCGGGGATCTCGACCTGACCAAGCATCTGGAACGCTTCCAGCCGGCCCTCGCCGCAAACCAGATCATACCGGGTGCCACTTGGCCCATCCCGGCGGCTGACGGTGATGGGGCGTTTCAGCCCGATGGCCTCGATATTGTTTACGATCTCCCGGTGCTGCCGTTTGTTCCGCGCACGAGGATTGAGCACGGTGATGCGTGAAATCGGGATCATTTCCACATGACTTGGATGGGTGCCGGGCATCAGGCAGCCTCCGGAAGGGGAACAGGTGTCGAGATGTCGTAGAGAAAATTCAGGTCATCGAAGCGATAGGCGTCGAGGCTCAAGTCGTTATCTTCTCTCAGCCTTAGCTTGTCGGAGAGCCTGTCAATATGCGGGAACAGGTAGTAGTCGAACGGGGCATGATTGCTGCTGTCCATACGAACGACGATGGTGATGTCGGGCGAGAGCGATGTATCAAAGCGGAGTTCCCAACGCATAAGTCCGGTCGGTGACTGAATGCAGCGCGAGATGACGATTGAAAGGCTGAACTCGCCATTGACGATCACGCGATCCGTTTCGAGATCCTGCCTAACGTCGCTACCTGCTGCCTGCAGACCATCGATCACCTCGCGGACGATGCCTGGGTGAAGCTTGCGTAGCTCGCGGTTGATCTCGACATAGCGATAGTCCCGTTCCGGCGTGAACCCCACGAGACTGTAGGCCCGGAGCAGGCTGCCGAAACGCGAACGATAGGCCGCACTCGATGGCATTCCTTCGGATTCGTCGATAACGATACCGGAGAGGGCGCCATGCCTCTGATATAGCGCCTGCAATGCCTGAAGCATATCCTCGTCGCTCAGACGAAAGGAGCGAGCATTGATGATCGCCCGCGCAGCCTCGAAAAGCTCGCGGTCGATAGCTGCCTCGAACGCGCCTTCGGCCCGAATCCACATATCAGGCGCGTTGCTAACTCGCTTCTTTTTCAGCTTGTAGGAACGGCGGTTCCAGACGTTGTCACCGGCGTATTTCTCGTTGATCAGGATCTGGTGAATCGTACCCCTGGTCCATGGCCGTTCAAGGTCTGTAGCAAGACCTCGTGCGTTTAGATCAGCCGCAATCTCGCTTTCTTTGCGCCCGTCAATAACAAAGGCTCTATAGATTTCACGGACAAGATCGACTTCTTCGGAAGGGCCCAAGGCTAGGATCACGCGGTCAGTTTGGATACTCTTGTGCTCGCCGCGCCTCAAAACGCCTTTGATGGCTCCATGCTCGTCGATTAGGGTTCGTCGCAAGCCGAAACCGGCTGGCCCCCCTTGGCGATATCCTTTTTCGATCAGCCGACCTTGCCCGGCGAAGACTTTGGTGGATAGCTCGCGGCTGTACTCACCAGCCATCGCCCGCTTGACGCCCTTGACGATGGTTGAGACAGGGCTGCCATCATTCTCGAACTGCTCGGCACAGTACTGGACGGCAATTCCGGCACGTCGGCAGATATACTCGTAATATGCGCTTTCGTCTGCGTCCTGAAACCGGCCCCAGCGGCTGACATCATAGACCAGAACGACCGTGAAATCAGCGCTGCCGTTCTGCACATCCTCGATCAGTTGTCGGAGTGCATCGCGTCCCTCGAGCTTCAGGCCGCTTTTTCCGGCATCTGCGTAAGTGCGCACCACTTCTATGCTACGCGCCTGAGCATATTGCCGGATCGCGTCAGATTGGTTTTCCGTCGAATATTTCTGATGATCAGTTGACATGCGGACGTATTCGGCTGCCCGAACAGGATGATCCGGCTTCCATGAGCATTCATCGCGAGGTTCCTGGCTCTTCAAAATCTTGCCCCTTCACCGTTCTGGCAGCGGTGGTCCGGGCGACCTACCGCTGCAGCGCCTGACAGGTCTGTGCCGTAGCTCCGCACTGTCGTGAATCTAACAGCGGAGGAAGCGGAATATGTTGCCGAAAAAGGGCAGGAGATTGCCGGTATGGGAGGGCGTCCTCAGTGGGCGCGGTGCCTATACTCAGACCATTGCCGAACTGTTGCGAAAGGAGCATGGGGACAGCCACCGCGCGGTCAAGCAACTGATGCGCCAGACGCATGCGAGCGAGCGTGCGGTCAAGCACTGGCTTTCTGGACAACATGGCCCGGATACGGTGTTTTTCCTACGCTTAGCGGTTTCATCGCCAATCATTCGCGTCTTCTTGCTCGGCCTGATCGAGAAGCCAGCTGCGAACAGCTCGGCTGACCACGTGGATCGGAATTCTCTTTCGGCGGCACGGGCGGCATATGTCGCGGGTGAGAATACGACCGCCGTCCCGAGAAGGCGCCAATGGCACAATGACCCTATGGATGACCCTGATCGTGACACTATAGATGACCCTGAACCAGCGGAACTTAACGAGCGCCAGCGTTGGTTCCTCGCTCGAGTTGAGGCGGGTGATCGCTGTAGCGCAAATGAGATTGTTTCAGCCTGGCAAGTAAGTCTGAAAAGCGCGCGCCGAGATATCGCGGGCCTGAAAGCGCAACGCCTCATCCAGTATGTCGGGTCACGGCGAAAGGGCCGTTACAAAAGGTGCGTGCGACGAAGTAGATGACGGCTGCAGATTTGCCTTCCGGGGAGATCACGCCGTCGTGAGACGCGCTTTGTTGCGACGCGCAAATTCGGACTAAGGCGACTGCAGCGTGACTCTTTACACTTCGTGTGTTTTGTTAAGAGTTGATCTCGGCCAAGCCTTGCCAGGCAGAGACTTGTGAGAGGCGACATAACCATGCCCAATCGGCGAAGTGTCAAGAGTGGGGATGACCGGGCGACCGACGCCCATGTGCGGAGCCGTGACTACCTTGGTCAGCCGGATATCGACCGGCTTCTCGCTTCCGCCAAAAAGGGCCGCCACGGGGTTCGCGACCACCTATTGATCCTGATGATGTTTCGGCATGGACTGCGCGTCTCCGAAGTGATCGCGCTTCGTCGGCAAGACGTGGATCTTGCGCAGTCGCGGATCTGGGTCGCACGGCTGAAGAACGGGCTCAGCGTCGAGCAGCCAGTCGCTGGCGAAGAGCTGCGGGCTATCAAGCGCTGGCTCGCGCGCAGGGAGGATGCGCTGCCTTGGCTCTTCGTCTCCGAGCGCAAGCAGCCGCTCACGAGGCAGGCCGTAAACTACATCCTCGGATCCGCCGGCACCCGTGCCGGGCTTGAGCGCGTCCACCCACATATGCTTCGCCATTCCTGCGGTTTCGCCTTGGCGAACAAGGGGCACGACTTGCGAGTCATTCAGGACTACCTCGGACACCGTGATCCCCGGCACACAGCGCATTACACGCGGACGGCTGCGCACCGGTTCAACGATCTGTGGTAGCCGGAAACTGCAGCGGCTGAGAAGAGGAAGAATGGGCGGAAACCGGTCATTCGCTGCACATGCCAACGGTTCGGACTTAAACGTTGGGAGCAGACATTGAGCGGCAAACAATTAACCGGCGGACCATATTATTCAGGGCATTATGTCAGATCACTCACCCTTTGAAGGCTCTTCGAAGCGCGTTTCAATATCCGTAAATGTGATGACTTCCACGGAGTGCTTATCGGTCAATTCCGCAAAAACCAAAGGAGTGGGTTGGCTGAGCAATAAGACACGCTCCACTGTCTCCACTTCCATGCCAACATAGTCGCCCACCTTATCGAGATTCGCCTCAATCTCTTCACATCTGTTCAAGTGCTTTTTGAGGTCGTCTGGCTTGCCGTTACTCTTGATGATGCCTTGGTACTTCGATAACCGATTTGCGACTTCGCCGATTGTCTTATCAAACGACAAATCTTTGCATTCTATGATGAGAAGGCGCTTACTCGCCTTATCCCATGCCAACACATCAACATCACCAAATGTCTTTGATTTCGGCCTGTTGAAGATTTGACCATCCGATTGATTGGGCCTGGCTTCCCAGCCGATCTCACCGAACTTCTTCGCTACAATGCTATTGAACTCTTCGCCCATCTCACCATTTATTGCGTCCATCAACTTATAAAGATTCCCGTTCGTTCTGAACATATCATGCGAAAATACGCCTTGGAGCGTATTCGCATAGAACCGTTCCAAGTGCTGGACGCACATGGCGGGAGCGATTATCAGCACTGGGTCTTCTTCATCATCCAACTGGATGATGGGTTTCGTCACCAATGACAGTTGTCGTTGAAATCGCCACGGATGCCAAGCGTTGTCAGGATAACCGTCTGACACGTCAGTCCATGATGGACGCGGTTGAAGCGTAAAGCGATCGAGACATTTTCCGATTTTTTCATCGTCAAGTTCGATGTCCTTCCCGATCCGCTTGACAAGAACTGAGCGTGCCTCTTTGATGATCGGCTCGCGATCTGTCTGCAGGATCATCCAAAAACCGCCGATAAATTTGAGAAAATCTTCGGCGCTGAAGCCAAACTCATCAAGCCAAGCGTTCTCAAAGGCATCCTTATCTTTCTGTTCTTTCTCGGAAAGATCGGGCGGTGTTTGGTTTACCTCCTTGGATTCGTAGCGAGAGGCGTATTTTCTCTTCTCTCCTGCGAGGGAGTGTGCGGTAAAATGCTGACCAAACGGTCTTATCACGGAGTCACTGAACCCGTGGTCCATCATGACTTCACCAGCGGGTGAGATCACAATCTCTGGCGGCATAATGCCCGCCAGTATAGCGGCGCGGTATCCGCCCAGATGATGCATTTGTGAGGCATCAGCAAGAAGTCTGTTGATGTCCATATCACCAGGTTCGAAGCCTTTATACAAAGGGGCTTCGCATATGGCAGCCTCAGCGATGATCCTTGAGGCCATGCTCCCAGCAAACAGGCGTCCAATTTCTTCGGACGCATCTTGAACTGCAAAATCATCTGTATCACCCAGTGCCTCGACCGCACCAAAAGTACGTTTCCACACGTCGCTTTCGTGCGAACATGACTCGTGATTTAGCAATGCGCGCCCAAGCAAAGCCTCACGATCAAAGGTTGCCACCTGTTCCTTGAACCGAGTAGCAAGCGCATCAAGCAACTGAGTTAGATAAGCGGCACACGGGCCTTTGCCTTCAATTTTGTGACCGTCCGAGCGGTCGCGACACGACCATCCTAGTCCAATCCGTGTGAAGGCATCGTCTAGCTGTTCAACGACCAAAGGCGACGGCAAATGATCACGAACATAGTCGCGTAAATCTGGTTCAGCGAAGGCGTGTAAGTGCCGCGCTTTCTCTGACTTCACCACTGACCAAATCAGTGATTCGATCTCATCGGCATTCAGCTCGCGCCCTTGCGCCTCAACACAGGCGTTGATCAGTGCCCCAACAAGTTGGCGCTCTCCGAAATTGTCCGCACGACGACCTGCCGACATAAAGCCCTTCTTGACATCGATGACAACGTCCACACCCTCGGATTGAATGCCTGAGCGTCGCTCAATCAGGGAGGCAACTTCTTCATCGGTTGGTCTTGGTAGGGTCCCATCAATCGCGATCTCATCGTCACCAAAGGCGACATGGTGAGACATCTGAACACCCTGCGGCGTCTCATCTTGTGCATCAATCATGCGAAAAACTTTCTCGGCCCAATGCATCGTCAAAGAAAGCAGTTGATAAGCGCTGTGACGGTCCAAGTCATCTTTGGTGCTCACGCTTATCCAATAGGTCCCCTTTTCACCACGATAGACATTTCGATATTCCCCGTCGCGATAGCCAGTCACGTCAACATAAAATGGCGATAGAGATCGCGTACCGTATCGTGGCGTTGCATGTGCACGTTGCGCTTCTGCAAAGGTACCATCGGGACGTTGCAAGGTCTGAATGTCAGACGCTAGGTAGGATTCAATCCGCGCATCCAACAAGCTATTTGTTGGGATATGCATCATTCCAGGACGGTCCGCAGTAACAAAATCATGCTCCAACTTCTCATGTTGGACGATGTGTCCATCGTTATTCATCATCCACGCCCACAAATTAAAAATTCCGTTTGCATTGATCAGGACGATATTCTGTTCTGACACGGCGTCTTGAGCATCCAATATCTTGAATAAGTCAGTCGTCTTGAATTTAGGCATGTCATGAAAAGCAAGCGCATCATGAGGGGGCATCAAATCAATGCGCCAATTGTGAGGGAGTTCAGGTGGTCGAAATCCTACATATCGACCCCAGCCGCATGGAATAACAAGCGTCAAGCCCTCGCGGAAGTCAGACGCCTCAATGCATTTCTTACGCGCTTCCTCTATTGATTTCCGTACATAGTCCGAAATCGGTTCTACTGGGTTTGTGCCGACAAATGTTTCTTCTGCGAAGTCCTCAAAGCCATCAACAAAGAACAAGAGGTGTAGGTATCGCCCTTTATCCAGCTCTTGCACGAGTTGTGCGGCATGGAACGGGCCACAATACTGCATCTGAAGTGGCGGAGGGTTTTTCTTAAGCAAGCCTTTATTGGCAAAGATTTGCACATACGCATTGGCAAGCGCTCCGTGCAGTTCTCTTTCCATGTCCATCCTCTGACATATCGTTATCATCATGTGACGGATCGCCGTGCCGATCATCGTCGGATGGAAAACGACCAATTCATCCTTATGCAGGATGAGAGGATGCCAATCCAATGGGCTATGACCAGGCATATGGTCTAGCAGACCTTTCGCGTGATCTTTCTGAATGAAGAAGGGCTCAAGCGTTGACAGATCAATCGCATGGGCTCCAAGCGCACTCCGCGAGAAGACGACCCTTTGGCGTAACTCTCGCCACGCCTCTGGTGAAGGTTTGCCAATCCCTGATCTCGGTGTTGTGCTCCCTACATAGTATGGCGGGACACCAAATCGTTCTGCGATCAGCTCGGATAGTGTGAGGATCGAGCGAACACCATTCTTCATCATGGTGTAAGGTCCGCCATTCGGCATGTCCTGTAAGATCGTTAAGAACAGTTGAGTGTGGAAGCGATTGCCTTCTGCGCTTCCCTCAAACAGTCTATATTGCTGCCCTTCAAATGTGACAGGTGCAACAAATACATCTTCGGTGGCGTCCTCTTGCCGCCCGCACGTCCCCTTATCGAGTGCGTTAAACCAAGCTGTTACATTCGTGGGCGTAGGACGAGATTTTCCTTCTGCATGAAGGAACGCTAAGTGGATAAGGACTTCCAAACGATAATGATTGGCCTGCAACTCGGGTATGGTCATCATGGCGCCAATAATGCGCAAGCAATTTACACGACCATATTTTTTTAGTGCCCTAGAGATTGCTTTGTATTCTTTTGAGAAATCCCCAAATGTTTTGCTGAGGGGAGAGCCTGCGAAATTTTCTAGGCTGAAATTATCGCCAAGATTTAAGCTCGCCATTGTTGCTTCAGGCGGGCCTGATTTTCCTTTTATAAAATCAGAGATCAGTTTTAAGAGATCATCATCGTCTTTAGACACAATACCCTCGCAGGGAGTTGACATATACGCATTTTCGTTTTCCGCGAAGGTCGGCCTTGAGGCCACGCACGCAGTATACTCTTAGCACTTGGTCGTCGGTTCTTAGAGGGTCAGTGGAAACAGTTCTTGGGTTTCGGATTTGTCAGCAACAAGTACTGAGCATACTCAATCATTCAGCGTTCCCCTATATCGTCCAGCACCAACGAGCACCTACAACATGTGGTCGTTGGATGGCGTCGATTCAACCGTTGGGGCCGACCTTACCACAACGTGGAAGTCATTATTCTTATGAATGGCTGCTTTGATGGGCCGCGACGTAAAGCCGGAACACCGTACCCAATGGCAGCAAAGGGCCGTTCGTTGGTCTGGCTGCCTCACTTTGGCCTCAAGCGCGTCGCAGTGCCCCAGTTCGGCATGGAACTCAAAGCGATCTGTCGCAACGAAGCTTGAGCCTTCGTTTAATTGAAGCGGGAGATTGACAGGCCGAGTGAAGGACGCCCCTATCACCATATTTAAACAAGGCAGGTGGGGCATGGTGTTTGGCGTTTTCAGGAAGATGTTCGGGGGAAAAAACGCTGCAGGGCGGAACAAGGATCTTCCTGTGATTAGCGAGGCGGCCGGCTCAGGCGATGATGGCGTGGACAGTGAGCGCCGCAGCCGTTTTGAGGACTTTGAACGGGAAACGAGGGAGCGCCTTGAGGCACAATCCCATGAAATGCCAGGGCAGGCTTACTTCAGCCAATTACAGGCCCTGCAAGAAAGTATATCGGATCGCAGGTACATGGACGCAGCAACCGCGGCGCGCAAGAGCCTGCCGCTCATTCGCAAGTGGCTCGAGGATCCCAGAGGCAACGGGAAGAGGCTCAGCCTGAGCATGCCCGCGCTCACTCAAGGCGGCACCATGCTGGCCATCACCGGTGACCGGAAGGGACTGGCGATGCTGCATGATCTGGTATCAGAATTCGATCATCTCGAGGAATACCGCGCCGATGCCGAAAAGCATCTTGCCGCCATCGACCTCTTCAACGCTATTCGCAAGGCTGTCGCAGCGAAGCCTGGCATCTTGCAGAACAAGATGAAGTCGGAGGTGGGCGCCGAGGATGGCCGCCTTGTCAGCAACCTGATCTCGTGGCTGGAGAAGGCTGGCGAGATCACCCGCGCCAAGAACGGAAAGACCTACGCGCTCTACGTAGATGGCGTCGAGATGAGTGCCAAGGACGCTTCGGCAATCTACACCGAGCCGCCGCGTCCTGGGTCTCATCAGGCCAGATCCAAGCCGGGCAAACTCATCGAACTCAACCTCGACAAGCTGACCTTGTTGCCGCTGCCACCATCCCCGGAGGCCTGGAGCAGCCAGTTTACGCTGCCTGCGACCTCTGAGACATTCGAGGATGCCGAAGGTGTTTGGCGTGAACTTACTGTAGAGGCGATCGCACCCGCGGATCGCCCGGACCCTGCCTTCCGGAAACACTTCACCACGCGCGGCGGTGTGCTTTCCTTTGATGATCTTGCAAAGTCCGAGGCAAGTCTCGGTGCGCCGGGTGCAGTGATGTTCACCTCCGAGCAGGACGGCACCCCTATGATCGAACGACTGGAGCGTCCGATCTATGCGCTTGATGTTCATCCCGAGGGCCAAGGCTTCGCGACACGGTCGAAAACGAATATTCTGACCGTCTATGGTGAGGACCTGAAGGTCGATTTCGAGACCGACCTTTCCGCCACGCCCGAAGTCGCAGCAGGGCGCCGCCGTCTCGATCTTGACGGGGAAGGTGGTATCCTTTGGGGCGAACCCCACTTGGCGCTCAACTGCATCGCGCTCAGCCCTAACCGAGACCGCTACCTTTACACACACGTGGATGAAGCGTGGTGCATCGACCGGGACGGAAAGCCCCTCTGGGGTGTCCGCATGCCCGAGCGTCCGGTAGAGACCTATCATCAGACCTTTGAATTGGGCGGCATAGGCGGACATACGGGAACCGCCGTGGAAATCGAGGAGGCCCTCGAAGAGTTTGGGCTTGCGCTGCCGGTAACGCCGGATGAGATCCGGCGGCAATACCGCGGTCTAGTGCGTAAGCTGCACCCGGACCTCAGCCCGGGCAACGAGGAGCGGATGAAGGCGGTCAACGCGGCTTACGAGACGCTGACTGGGGCCAGCCACGATGATCTGCAGGGTAAGGGAAGTGCCGAGGACTTGCTGACGTTCTCCGCCACCGTGACGTTCATGACCGGCGGCGGTCCTGACCGCCTTCAGGCTGCGGCCTTCTCGGGGCGTGGCGACTCGGTGTTGCTGGGAACCTCCCAGGGACGGGTCCTGCGCATTGATGCTTCCGGCAAGCCGATCGCTCTATACGATGTGGGCAGCGCGCCGATCCGGGTCCTGGAGACGGATCGCTACCTCTACATCCAGACATTCACCCGGCTTTACGTGCTTGAAGGAGACCGCCTAGTGGGGCTGCAGGACTGCACGACCAAGTGCGACTTGCTGGTCGACGAAGGCTTGGTCTTGCTGGTCGAGAATAAGGGCGTGCGGGTGCTAACGGAGGCGGGCCGACTGCTGGGCGTTGCGCTAACCAAGGCACCGATCCGCCGGGCTGGGATCGAGGATGGCGTGCTTGTCGTCGAAACGCGAACTCATCGCGGCCGGTTCAGCGGTCTCGTTGCGTAGCACGTGAGCGATGCAGCTGTTCCGCTTGCACCGCATCGCCGCCGGTCGACCCACAGCGAGCAGCACCTTTAGGGACCGGCAGGAACGTCCTGCATTGTTGAGGTTGGCTTGCCGGACCACGCTACACAGTGTCACCAATGACCGGTCTAGGGACGTCGCAGCGCAGCATTGGCCAACCCGGTGAACGGCACCAACGGGCCGTGAGTGTCAGGCAGCGGGAGGCTGGAGGGGACATGCGGTTTGTCTGCTTCAGCAGTTTCGCCACTGCCTCTAGAGATGACGGTCAATTTGCCAGTTGCTTACAGACAAAGCCGGCACGTGTTGCAATGTCGGCGCGCGGCAGTTCTGTGATTTGGTATCCGAGCGCGGTGTAGGTCTCCCGCATGACGGCGCAGGTCGCTTCGGCTTCGGCGCGGGTCTGCTTGCGTTCGGTGTCCTGCGTGAAGATCTCATCCCAGAACGGCGCCAGGAAGACGCGGGCGTTGTAACGGGCTGTCTTGGCCGCAGCGGCGAAGTGGGGCGGCACGGGGAGGCCGCAGAGCGTCAGGTAGCCCATGATGTCGGGGATGCCTCGATCGAAGATGACAGGTCCTGAGAGTGCCTGTGCGGCGCTGTAGGCGCCCAGGTCCCGCTCCAGCATCCGTTCGGCATATGTCATGCGATCCACCCAGGGGAGGGCATCTCCGCCGCGCGCCACCTCCTCGCGAATGATCGCGCGGCCGGATTCGGGGATCGTGTGAAAGCCGCGGCGGGCAAGCTCGGTGATCAGGCTGGTCTTGCCCGCACCGGGACCGCCCGTCACGACGAAGAAATGGTCGCTCATGGGCCATCCTCGGGTTTGACAGGGGAGGGACTGCGCAGCGATCGACGCGCTGAAGGGCGCGGATCAAAGCAGCATGGATTTTCGTAGGGAAAACAGCACCGGTCTGCGTGGCAGAGGCAAATCCCTGACGAAAAAGGCAGAACTATCTGGTGCTTTTCAGTAAAATTTGGTGGAGCCTAGGGGGATCGAACCCCTGACCTCTTGCATGCCATGCAAGCGCTCTCCCAGCTGAGCTAAGGCCCCGTTCGCAAAGTGTTTTGCGTAGGCGGGTTATTAGTAGGGAATTTGGGGTAGTGCAAGCGGGAATTTTGATTTTTTGTAATTTTCCAGAAGATGTTTTTGGATGTCGCGAGGAACCATCCCAGTGGTCTCATCCATATTTGGCCCGCTTATCAAAATGTCTCTTTTTACAAGACGAGGTAATAATGTCGCCGTCCCCCTTTTCTTTTTTGTGGTCTCTGAGCTGGCCTCGAAATGGTAATTGTCGTCGTCGGTCCTGAGAAGGTCGCTACGCTGTGCGCGGCGGTCTTCTTTGCGTCGCCTAAGACGCAAGTCGGTGAGCTGCAGCTTGAATATCTGGTGGTTACGACACTGGGGTGCGGTTAGGGTTTGGCTCGCGCAGGTGGGACCGCAAGGCGACGCATGAGGCGCCGAAGGGCAGGCATCCTAACTCCCCCGGGAACACGCACCCGCTCCGGATCAACGCTTCTGTGGACCTCCCCTCACTTTGCTGCGCCTCCACCAGTCCGATTGTTTGGGCGCAGCACAGCCCCCGCGCAGATGCAAGAGCGCCTGAGACCGGCGGGCCGTCGCGACATGGCTGGTCCCGGTTTCTGACAACCAATCAGGACTACGGTGCCGGCACCAACCAGGAATTCCATTGGGAACGTTGCCGCATATGGTCCTTGTTGATCCCGCTCGCTGCGAAAGTGATGCCAGACAGGTCTTTGTTAGACGGGACAAGATTGACCCGCCCGCCCGAGGTTTGGTGGAATACGAGATGGAAGAGACCTTATGTTCTGACATATCGGCCTTCGGTAGCTGTAAAAGGGTGGGGCATGTTAAAGGGCGCCTGCATCATCTTGATGGTATGCGTCCGGCATGGCGTGATGCGGTGCCAAGGGCAGGATTTCTCCTCTCCCTCGATCACTGCCTCGCGCCCAGGAACCGATTTATCCAGCAACTGGCGGAATGCCCCCGGAATCTCGAAATATGGGGAGCCATTGTGCGCAGCGCATCCGGTTGCGAGCCTGAACCTGAACCGGGAAAGCTACCAGAGGATCAAACCCGTGGTGGATCTTCGCGCTTGCCGACCGGAGTGGCGATGCGGATTTGTTGCGCGAGATGATCGGCTTTATCGCGGAGCACCTGATGGCTCGGAGGTAGGCGTGGACCAGGGAGACATCAGGGCTGAGCGGCTGGCTCCGCGCAATGGCCCCAGAGAGCGGGATCGGCAGATCCGCGTATCCCGACATATCCGGTCTGGGGAAGGGAAGCGGGGAGGCTGTTCTCAGCGACACCCAGTAACGATCTTCCAGAACGTCAAGCAGCGCTGCTTTTTCAGCGGGGGTTTGCGGAGAGCTGTCGATGTGTCTCTGGTGGTCGGCCGGTTTGGTGATCTCGGCGCATAGGGGCATGAAAAAAGGCCGGGAAGATGTCCCGGCCTTTCCATCGTTATCAGCCCAGCTCTGCCAATCGTTTGACGGCAGCGGCGATCTTGTCCGCCTCTTCCTGACGAAGTGCCAGATTGCCGCGAGTTTCCTCGATCACCTCGGCCTCGGCTTTTTCGAGGAATTTCGGGTTCTTCAGACGCCCCTCCATTCCGCCGATCTCCTTCTGGATCTTGGCCAGAGCCTTCTCCAACCGAGTCTTCTCGGCTTTGACGTCGATCACCCCTTCGAGCGGCAGGCCGAAGAGCGCGCCATGGGCAGGGATCGAGATCGCCCCTTTCGGGATCGGCCCTTCGGTGATGCTGTCCACGCGCGCCAGTTTCAGGATCAGCGCCTCGTTATTGGCAAGCGCCGCACGCGCCGCCGCATCGGCCTCGGCCAGGATCATCGGCAGTTTCAGTCCCACCGGCACGCCCATCTGCGCCCGCGAGGAGCGGATTTCCTCGATCAGCGCGATCACCCAGTTCATCTCGGCATCGGCTGCCGGGTCAACGAGTTCCGCTGCCGTGTAAACGGGCCAATCGCCATGGGCCAGAAGCTTCGTGCGCTCGCCGGTCAGCTCCCAGAGCTCTTCGGTGATGAAGGGCATGATCGGGTGCAGCATGGTATAGGCCTGATCCAGCACCCAGCGCATGGTCTCGCGGGTTTCCTGTGCATGCTCGCCGTCAAACAGAGGCTTGGCGAATTCGACATACCAGTCGCAGACCTTGCCCCAGACGAAGCCGTAAAGTGCGTTGGCGGCGTCATTGAAACGATAGGTGTCAAAGGCCGCATCGACCTCTTCGCGGACCTTGGCGACCTCGCCCACGATCCAGCGGTTTACCGTATGGGTGGGCGCGGGCATTGCGACAGGTGCGCCCTCGAACACCCCATTCATCTCTGCGAAGCGGGTCGCGTTCCAGATCTTGGTGCCGAAGTTGCGATAGCCCGCGATGCGGTCTTTCGAGAGTTTCAGCACGCCGCCAAGGGCCGCCATCGACGCATTGGTGAAGCGCAGCGCGTCGGCCCCGAACTCGTCGATGATTTCCAGCGGATCGATGACATTGCCGGTGGTCTTCGACATCTTCTTGCCCTTCTCGTCACGCACGAGCTGGTGCAGGTAGACGGTGTGGAACGGCACCTGATCGACAACGGCGAGCTGCATCATCATCATGCGCGCCACCCAGAAGAACAGGATGTCAAAGCCGGTGACCAGAACATCGGTCGGGAAGTATTTCTTGGTGCTCTCGTCCCAGTTCGGCCAGCCCAGCGTGCCGATCGGCCAGAGGCCCGAAGAGAACCAGGTATCGAGCACATCGCCGTCGCGCCAGACCGGATAGACCAGATGGGTCGGGTCCTGAGACAGGTTATACTCGGCCAGAGATGCCGCCAGCGTTTCCATTGCGGCCTTCCGGTCGGCCACCTCGACGATACGGGCCGCCGAGAGTGGCACGGGCAGAGCGGCATTCGCATCGCGGAACATCTCGGTCACCGAGTCGAAATCGGCGGCGCAATGGTGGATGTCACCACGGTGCAGCATGCCGCCTTCGTTCAAGAGACGGCCCAGTTCGACCTCGTCCAGATCGCCATTGTTCTCGTCATCGGTGAAACCCGTCACCGACAGGTCCAGGCCATACCATACAGGGATCTGATGCCCCCACCAGAGCTGGCGCGAGATGCACCACGGCTCGATGTTTTCGAGCCAGTGGAAATAGGTCTTCTCGCCCGATTCCGGCATGATCTTGGTGCGGCCATCGCGCACGGCATCCAGTGCCTTGCCCACGATCTTCTCGGCATCGACGAACCACTGGTCGGTCAGCATCGGCTCGATCACCACCTTCGAGCGGTCGCCGAAGGGCTGCATGATCGGCTTGTCCTCGACATAAGGCACCCAGATCGCGGCTTCGTTATCCTCGTCATCAGTAATGATCTTCTCGATCGTCACCGCAAGCCCGGCGGCATTGATATCCGCGATCACCGCCTTGCGGGCCTCGAACCGGTCCATGCCGCGATATTTCTCGGGCACGAGGTTGAGGCTGTCGATCTCCATCTCGCCCGCTTCGGCGCCTGCCGCGATCTCGCGGGCACGCGCCACGCAATCCTCGTAGGGCAGGCCATCGGCGCGCATCGCGCCCTGCATGTCCATCAGGCGATACATCGGCAGGTTGCAGCGTTTGGCGACCTGATAATCGTTGAAATCATGCGCGCCGGTGATCTTCACGGCGCCCGAGCCGAAGGTCATGTCCGGATATTCGTCCGCCACGATCGGGATCAGACGGTCACAGAGCGGCAGATGCACCATCTTGCCGACGATGGGCGCATAACGCTCGTCTTTGGGGTTCACGGCCACCGCGCCATCGCCCAGCATGGTTTCGGGGCGGGTGGTCGCGATGGAGATATAGTCGCGCACCTCCTCGAAGGTGACGTTGCCGTCTTCGTCCTTCTCGCGGTAGGTATAGGTCTCGCCACCGGCCAGCTTGTATTTGAAGTGCCACATATGGCCCGCGACTTCGATATTCTCGACTTCGAGGTCCGAGATCGCGGTCTCGAAATGGGGGTCCCAGTTCACGAGACGCTTGCCGCGATAGATCATGCCCTTGTTATACATATCCACGAAGACCTTGATGACGGCATCGTGGAAATTCGGGCTATTTTCGTGGCCGGTGCGCGGATCGCCCGGTGCGCCCGCCATGGTGAAGGCATTGCGCGACCAGTCACAGGACGAGCCAAGTCGCTGAAGCTGGCCCACGATGGTCGAGCCGTATTGGCCCTTCCAGTCCCAGACCTTCTCCAGGAATTTCTCGCGGCCCAGCTCGCGGCGGCCCGGCTGGCCGGTCTTGGCCAGTTCCTTTTCCACCATCAGCTGGGTGGCGATGCCGGCATGGTCCTGACCCGGCTGCCAGAGCGTGTCAAAGCCGCGCATCCGGTGCCAGCGGACCAGAATATCCTGAATGGTGTTGTTGAACGCATGGCCCACATGCAGCGCGCCGGTCACGTTCGGCGGCGGGATCATGATGGTGAAGGTTTCGGGGCGCGAGGCATTGGCGCCCGCTTTGAAGGCCCCTGCCTCTTCCCATTTGGCGGAGATGCGGGGTTCTGCCTCGGCGGCGTTGAAGGTCTTTTCCATCGGCATGCGTCTGATCCTTGTAAGGCTTGGCCCTCTTTAACGTGGGCCAAGCGCGAGGAAAAGCCTTTGGAGCAAGGCAAATGTGTCAGAGCGTGATCCGGTAGAGCGCGAATCCGTCTTGGGCTTCGCCCGCATCCGCGATCTGCACACCCTTCACGGCCTCCATGAAGTCCCGTCCAGCGGGGCCGGAGGCGAAGGTCACCGTGGTGCCTTCCATTGGCGCAAAGCTCCAGTTGCCATCCGCCGCGGGGTTGATCGTGCCTTGCTCCTGAATAAACCGCACGATGATATCGCGATTGGTATCGGGCCCTTCGAACACGATTTTCGAGGCATCCACGCCCGGGAAATGGCCACCGCCGCCAGCGCGGTAATTGTTCGACGCCACGATGAACTCCTGATCAGGGTCAATGGGTTTGCCCTCGAACATCAGATCCACGATCCGCCCGCCCTCGCTGACCTGTTTGCCCTCGCTGTCGAATTTGGCGGGTTTCGAGAGGTCGATGCGGTAGCTCACCCCGTCAATCACGTCGAAATTATAGCTCGGGAAATCAGGGTTGAGGAGGGCCGCATCCTTGGCCCCCACCTCGATCTGGTTGAACGCCCCCGCCGAACGCTCGAGCCAGTCGGCCACGGTGGCACCCGTCACCTTCAGCGCGCGGAAGGTGTTGGGATAGAGATAGAGATCGGCCACATTCTTGATGGCAACAGGGCCTTTGGCGACATTGGTGTAATAGTCCGGCCCGCCACGCCCGCCACATTTGAACGGTGCCGCCGCCGAGAGGACGGCCAAATCCTTATAGGCGGTTTCCTTCAGCATATCCTTGGCATACCAGCTTTGCGCCTGCGAGACGATCTGCACCGAAGGGTCATCGGCGACCAGCGCGAAATAGCTGTAAAGCGGGGCCGAGGTCTCGCCCACCGGCGAGCGGATATAGGCGAGTGTCGCCTGATGGTCCGGCTCGACGGCCTCGGTGATGGGTGCGAAGCTCTCTGTCAGGGCGATCGCCTTGCGGTCCTCGCGCTTGTAGATGGGGCGGGCCTCGGAAGTATGGCTCACAATCCCCCATTTGCCGTTCTGCTTCTCCAGCATCAGGTCGATCAGCCCCATATGCGAGCCCCAGAACCCCGCCATCACGGCGGGCTTGCCGGCGAGCGTGCCCTTTTCGGCATCCACGCCCTCGATGCCCGCATAATCGGGGCCGGGCAGGACACGGTGCTGGTGGCCGGTCAGCACGACATCGATACCCTCGACCTCGGCCACATAAAGGGCCGCGTTTTCCATGCCTTCGGTGTAACCGCCGCCCTCGATGCCGGTATGGGCCAGCGCGATCACCAGATCACAGGCCTCGTCGCCTTTCAGCTTGGGCACCCATGCCTTGGCGGCCGCCACAATATCGCGCGTCGAAACTCGGCCTTTCAGATTGGCCTCGTCCCATTGCATGATCTGTGGCGGGACGAAACCGATCACGCCGATCTTCACCAGATGCGCCTCGCCCGAGCCATCGGTCAGGGCGCGCTCCATCACATAATAGGGCGGGAAGAGTGTCTGGTCCTCCAGCGGATCGGCGCTTAGCTCGGGGCCCGAGACGACATTGGCGCAGACGAAGGGGAAGGCTGCCGCCTCGAGGGATGCCTGCAGGAATTCGAGCCCGTAATTGAACTCGTGATTGCCGAGCGTCGCGCAATCATAGCCAAGGATGTTCATCGCCTTGACCATCGGGTGCACGTCATCGCCTACACCTTTCTGATGCGCGATGTAATCACCCAGAGGATTGCCCTGCAGCAAGTCGCCATTATCCAGCAGAAGCGTGTTCTCGGCCTCGTCGCGCAAGCCCTCGATCAGGGTCGCGGTGCGGGCCAGCCCTTGGGTGTCGTCGGGCTTGTCGCCGTAATAGTCATAGGGGTCGAGCGCCACATGGATATCGGTCGTCTCGATGATGCGCAGATGGATCTGGCCCTCGGCGGCCTCGGCCTTGAACGGATGCACCAGATAGGCGCCGGTGGCGGCGGTAGCCGACAGAAAGAAGCGGCGAGAAATGCCCGACATGAAAATCCCCTTCATCAGTTTTTTCCAAATCTGGCGCAGATCCCCGACAGTTTCACGACAATTGCGCAGGGCACGTCGGGTCAATCCGCCGCAACCTGCCGAAATGCGCGAAAATTAGACCACACGATCAATTCCTATCAACGAGCGGAGGACGGCTTCGGGGTTGATTTGGGTGGTTCAGCTGGCACTTTGGGGACGTGACGCGGTAATTTGCCCTTTTCAGGGCAGGGCTTTGGCCCCATATCGCAGTTCTGGAAAGGCAGGAAGGGCGGACAGCCTCACCTGAGAACGAATTGCGTAAGCGCTTACCCATCCGCAGGGCGGTTCCTGCATTGGGGCAAGAGGTGGCTGCCACTATGATGGGAGGAAAGCCGATGGGCGTTTCGAAGACGATCTGGATGAACCCGTCCGAGATTATCCGTGTGAACCGGCCCGATCATCCGGTGCTGGTCTTCTCTCCTGCGGTGCTACAGCAGACGGCGGTGCGCTATATCCGCGGCTTTCCGGGGCTTGTGACCTATGATGTCAAATCGAACCCCGCCGAGATGGTGATCGAGAATCTCGCCGCCGCCAGTATCCGCGGCTTCGATGTGGCCTCGCCCGACGAGATCGATCTGATCCGCCGCCTCGCGCCCAATTGCGCGCTCCATTACCATAATCCCGTGCGCGGGCGGGCCGAGATCGCCCATGCGGTCGAGGCCGGCGTGAAGGTCTGGTCGGTCGATAGCCGGAGCGAATTGTCGAAGCTGGTCGATCTGGTGCCCTATGAGGGTTGCGAGATCTCGGTGCGCTTCGAGCTGGCCGACGAGACGGGGGCCTATGACGCAAGCGCGAAGTTCGGCGCGACCGAGGATCTGGCGGTTGCTCTTCTGCGCGATGTGGGTGAGGCGGGCTTCAAGCCCTCGCTCACCTTCCAGCCCGGATCGCAGGTGACCGACCCGATGGTCTGGGACCGCTACATCCGTGCCGCGGCGCGCATTGCGGAGCAGGCAGGTGTCAGGCTCCACCGGCTTAACGTGGGCGGGGGATTCCCCAATCACCGCAAGGCGGGGCCTGCGCCCAAGGTCGAGGAGATTTTCACCACCATTGACCGCGTGGCGGGCGAGGCCTTTGGCGAGGCGCGTCCCGCATTGGTCTGCGAGCCGGGGCGGGGGCTGGTGGGCGATGCCTTCACCCATATCACCCGCGTGAAATCGCTGCGCGATGGCGGTGACGTGTTCCTCAATGACGGGATCTATGGCGGGCTGGCCGATCTGCCGCTGGTGGGCAATATCGAGCGCCTGACCTGCTACGGACCTGATGGCCGCAAGCGCGAGGGCGCAACGCTCCCGCGCACGGTCTTCGGTCCGACCTGCGATCCGGTGGACCGCCTACCCAGCCAGCTGGCGCTCCCCGAGGATCTGGAGGAAGAGGATTACATCGTCTTCCACGGCATGGGGGCCTATAGCGCCGTGACCAACACCCGCTTCAGCGGTTTCGGCAAGATGGAGATCGTCACGGCGCTCAGTCTTGTGTGATCAGGGCTTCAGGCTGGTGGTGACGTAATTCACCGACAGATCGCGCGCCGAGGTGGACCAGCGCCATGTGATGGGGTTGAGCACCATGCCCTTGCGGTCGACCATATCCAGCTGGGCGTTCAGGACCATGTCCTCCAGCTCGTCGGGGGTGATGAACTTTGCCCAGTCATGGGTGCCGTTGGGGAGCCATTTCAGGATCCGCTCGGCCCCGATGATGGCGAACATATAGCTCTTGGCATTGCGATTGAGGGTGGAGACAAACATCATCCCCCCCGATTTCACCAGCGCCGCACAGGTCTCGATGAACTCTTGCGGCACGGCCACATGTTCGACGATCTCCATCGCCAGAACCACGTCGAATGTCTCGCCATCTGCGGCCAGCGCCTCGGCGGTGCCGTGGCGGTAATCGATCTCGAGCCCCGATTGCTCGGCATGCAGCCGCGCCACCGGCAGGTTGCCTTCAGCGGCATCCACACCCACCACGGTCGCGCCGAGCCGCGCCATCGGTTCCGACAGGAGCCCGCCGCCACAGCCGATATCCAGAATGCGCAGCCCTTCAAAAGGTCGTGCGTCGCGCAGGTTGCGGCCGAATTGCGCTGCGATCTGTGTGGTCAGATAGTCGAGGCGGCAAGGGTTCATCTGGTGCAGCGGGCGGAACTTGCCGTTCGGGTCCCACCATTCGGCGGCCATCGCCTCAAATTTGGCGACCTCATCGGGATTGATCGTCGATTTCGCGTCTGACATGCTTTGCCCTCGAAATATCTGCCTCTGCCCCGTGGTGGAGCACCGTTTTGCGCTATATAGTCTGATCATGGATAGAACTGCAGGTCAAAAACGTCAGCCGACATCATATCTTTACCCGCCGATCGAGCCTTTCGACCGGCGGATGCTGGATGTGGGCGATGGCCATCAGCTGTATGTCGAGCAATCGGGCAATCCGCATGGCGTGCCCGTGGTAGTGTTCCATGGCGGTCCGGGGGGCGGGTGCAGCCCCGCGATGCGCCGGTTCTTCGATCCGGCCCATTACCGGATCGTGCTCTTCGACCAGCGTGGTTGCGGGCTGTCCAAGCCGCAGGCCTCGGTGGAGCATAATACCACATGGCATCTGGTCGCCGATATCGAGCTGATTCGTCAAACCCTCGGGATCGAGCGCTGGATCGTTTTCGGCGGCAGCTGGGGGGCAACGCTGGCGCTGATCTATGCCGAGGCGCATCCGGACCATGTGCAGGCGCTGGTGCTGCGCGGTGTGTTTCTGGCGATGCAGCGCGAGATCGACTGGTTTTACGGGGGCGGCGCGGGGCAGTTCTTCCCCGATCTGTGGGCCCGCTTTTGCGAGCAGATCCCCGAGGAGGAACGCGACGATCTCGTCGGGGCCTATCACAAACGCCTCTTCTGCGGCGATTATGTGACCGAGGCCCGCCATGCCCGCATCTGGACGATGTGGGAAAACGCTCTGGCATCGGTGGATACTGACGGCCATATGGGCGAGGCGCCGGCGGATTATGCCCGTGCGTTCGCGCGTCTGGAAAATCACTATTTTACCAACAGGGCCTTTCTCGACGAGGATGGCCAGATCTTGCGTGACCGTCACCGGATCGAGCATATCCCGACCATGATCGTGCAGGGGCGGATGGATATGATCTGCCCGCCGCTTTCGGCATGGCGTCTGGCGCGGGACTGGCCGCTGGCCGAACTGCAGATGGTGCCAGCCTCGGGGCATGCGCTGTCGGAGCCGCGTATCACGCAGGCGCTGGTGGGCATCATGGACAGGCTGCGTCGCTGAGGCTCCGAAAGCGGGGCCTGCGCGAAACGCTTGCAAACAGGCGTTCTGTAAGCTATAGACAGGGCCAACAGCGGCGTGTCGGGCTTGGCTCGGCATCCACCGAACCTATGTAACGGGCCGCTTGGCCCGTTTTTTGTTATACGGGTCAAGGCATTCAACGAAGGACGGACATGACCGACCTCATCGCAAAGACCGCCATCGACCGGCGTTTGGCAGATATTGTTCAGCCCACCATTGAGGGGCTGGGTTTCGAGTTGATTCGTATCCGCCTGCAGGGCGGCAGGACGGCAACGCTCCAGATCATGGCTGATCGCCCCGAGGGCGGTATCATCGTGGACGATTGCGCCAAGATCTCGACCGCGGTGAGTGCCGTTCTGGATGTGGAAGACCCGATCGAGGAGAATTACCATCTCGAGGTCTCCTCGCCGGGTATCGACCGCCCGCTGACGCGTCTGAAGGATTTCGACGCATGGGAAGGCTACGAGGCGAAGATCGAGACCTCCGAGATGATCGACGGCCGCCGCCGCTTCAAAGGTTTTATCCGTGGCACGGAGGGCGAGGAGGTCCTTCTCGAGCTGGAAGAACAGGGCGAGACGGTGACCATCGGTCTGCAATTCGACTGGCTGTCGGATGCAAAACTCGTGCTGACCGACGACCTGATTGACGAGATGCTGCGCCAGAAGAAAGCCTCTGGTGCGATTGATGAAACCCAATTCGACGAGATCGAAACGGATACGGATGCTTCCGACGAGGAGAAAGAGTGATGGCAATCACCTCTGCCAACCAGCTTGAACTGCTGCAGACCGCCGAGGCCGTGGCCCGCGAAAAGATGATCGACCCCGATCTGGTGATCGAGGCGATGGAGGATTCGCTGGCCCGTGCGGCAAAGTCCCGTTACGGCTCGGAAATGGACATCCGCGTCCATATCGACCGCAAGACCGGTCGTGCGACCTTCACGCGGGTGCGCACCGTCGTGGCCGACGAAGATCTGGAAAACTATCAGGCAGAGCTGACCGTCAAGCAGGCCAAGCAATACAAGGCAGAGCCGGAGATCGGTGACGAGATCATCGACGAGGTTCCCCCGGTCGATCTGGGCCGCATCGCCGCGCAATCCGCCAAGCAGGTGATCCTGCAGCGCGTGCGCGAAGCTGAGCGTGACCGCCAGTTCGACGAGTTCAAGGATCGCAAGGGCACCATCATCAATGGTGTGGTCAAGCGCGAGGAATACGGCAATATCATCGTCGATATCGGTCGTGGTGAGGGTATCCTGCGCCGCAACGAGAAGATCGGCCGCGAATCCTACCGCCCGAGCGACCGCATCCGCTGCTTCGTGAAAGACGTGCGCCGCGAGACCCGTGGCCCGCAGATCTTCCTGTCGCGCACCGATCCGCAATTCATGGCGGAACTGTTCAAGATGGAAGTGCCGGAGATCTATGACGGCATCATCGAGATCAAGGCCGTGGCCCGTGATCCGGGCTCGCGTGCGAAGATCGCCGTGATCTCGCATGACAATTCGATCGACCCCGTCGGCGCTTGCGTCGGTATGCGCGGTTCGCGTGTGCAGGCCGTCGTGGGCGAGCTGCAGGGCGAGAAGATCGACATTATTCCGTGGAACGAAGATACCGCGACCTTCCTCGTGAACGCGCTGCAGCCGGCAGAAGTGTCGAAAGTGGTCTTCGATGAAGAAGCGCAGAAGATTGAAGTGGTTGTGCCCGACGAGCAGCTGTCGCTGGCCATCGGCCGTCGCGGCCAGAACGTGCGTCTTGCCTCGCAGCTGACCGGTCTCGACATCGACATCATGACCGAGGCCGATGAATCGAGCCGCCGTCAGGCCGAATTCGCAGAGCGGACCAAACTGTTCGTGGATGCACTTGATATCGACGAGTTCTTTGCCCAACTTCTGGTTTCGGAAGGCTTCACCACTCTCGAGGAGGTGGCCTATGTCGAGAGCGACGAGCTGATGTCCATCGAAGGTATCGATGATGGCACCGCCGAGGAACTCCAGGCCCGCGCCCGCGATTATATCGAGGAGCTGAACCGCAAGGCCATCGAGAGCGCTCGCGCGCTTGGTGCCGAGGACAGCCTCTTCGAGGTCGAAGGTCTGACCGCACCGATGGTCGAGGCGCTGGCAAAAGACGGCGTGAAGACGCTGGAAGATTTCGCGACCTGCGCCGACTGGGAGCTGGCCGGTGGCTGGACCACCGTCGATGGCAAGCGCCAGAAAGACGACGGTCTTCTGGAGGCGTTCGACGTCTCGCTGGAAGATGCGCAGACAATGGTTATGACCGCACGCGTTCAGCTGGGTTGGGTTGACCCGACCGAGCTGGAAGCAGCGGCAGACGTAGAAGAGGCCGAGGGCGAAGAGCCCAAGGCCTGAAAGAGAAGGGGATCGGACCGATCATGAGCCGTGGTGGGCGAGACAAAACAAATGACGAGTCGGAACGGCGCTGCATCGTCACGCAAGACGTGCAGCCCAAGGCCGGGCTTGTGCGTTTCGTGCTGGGGCCGGACGGTCTGATCTATCCCGACGTGGCAGAAAAACTGCCGGGTCGGGGGATCTGGGTGACCTCGGATCGCGAGATCATCGAGAAGGCAGTTGCCAAGGGATTGTTCTCCCGTGGCGCAAAAACCAAGGCGGAGGCGCCGGATAATCTGGCGGATCTCGTCGATCAGGCTCTTGCACAACGCGTGGTCGAGCTTATCTCCTTGGTCAGGAAATCTGGCAAAGCCGTATGTGGCTTTGAAAAGGTCAAGGGCTGGCTCGCGGAAGGTCGGGCAAAGGTACTCTTCCAGGCGACCGATGGATCGGAACGCGGGAAGGGCAAGCTCTGGACCCCCGAAGGCAGCCGTTGGTTCGGTTGCCTGACCAGCGCGGAATTGGGTTTGGCTTTTGGGCGTGATCGTGCAATACACGGCGCGCTTGGTTCTGGTGGACTCACTCCGCGTGTCATAACAGAAGCGGCAAGGCTTGCGGGGATGCGCAAGCAGGACGGCGGCAAAGCGGCTGCCAGTAAGGATACGAAGACGGCATGAGCGATACGGACGGCAAAAAAACCCTCGGTCTTGGTGGCGCACGCCCCGGTTCGGTGAAGCAGAGCTTCAGCCACGGGCGCACCAAGAGCGTGGTGGTGGAAACCAAGACCAAGAAACGGGTCGTGAACAAGCCTGCGGCCGGTGCGGCCGGCAAGCCCTCCGGCTCGCGCCCGAATTTGGGTGACCCTAAAAAACGCCCTGCAGGCATCTCCGATGCCGAGATGGAGCGCCGTCTGAAGGCGCTCCAGGCTGCAAAAGCACGCGAAGTCGAGGAAGCTGCAACCCGTGAGGCCGAGGAAAAGGCCCGCGAGGAAGAGCGCGAGCGTCGTCGCGCCGAGCAGGAAGCAAAAGAGAAAGAAGAGCGTGAGCGCGAAGAAGCGCTGCGCCTGAAGGCAGAAGAGGACGAGCGCAAGGCGCGCGAGGCCGAACTGCGTGCGAAGAAGAAGGAAGAGGTCCGCAAGGCTCCCAAAGCCGACGCACCTGCCGCGCCGCAAGACCGCGCCGCTGCAGAGGCCGCTGCTTCGCGTGCCGAGACCAAAGGGGTTTCGGCCTCGGGTCCGCGCAAGACTGATCGTGAGCGTGATCGCAGCAGCGACCGCGATTCGCGTGGCAAAGCTGCCAAGGACGAGAGCCGCCGTTCGGGCAAGCTGTCGCTCAATGATGCGCTGACCGGCCGCGAAGGGCGCCAGCGCTCGCTCGCGTCGATGAAGCGCAAGCAGGAGCGTCAGCGTCAGAAGGGCATGGATAGCGGTCGCGCCGAGAAGCAGGTGCGCGATGTCCAGCTGCCGGAAACCATTCTGGTCGGCGAGCTTGCCAACCGTATGGCCGAACGGACTGCGGATGTGGTGAAATCGCTCATGAAAATGGGTATGATGGTGACCGCAAACCAGCCGCTTGATGTCGATACCGCAGAACTGGTGATCGAGGAATTCGGCCACCGCGCGGTGCGCGTTTCGGATGCGGATGTCGAGCAGGTGATCGACACGGTTCAGGACAAGGATGAAGATCTTCAGCCGCGTCCGCCGATCGTGACCATCATGGGCCACGTGGACCACGGCAAGACCTCGCTTCTGGATGCGATCCGTAAGGCGAATGTCGTTTCCGGTGAGGCCGGCGGCATCACCCAGCATATCGGCGCCTATCAGGTGACCACCGATAGCGGGGCGGTTCTGACCTTCCTCGACACCCCCGGCCACGCGGCGTTCACGTCGATGCGGGCACGCGGTGCTAATGTGACCGACGTTGTCATCCTGGTTGTGGCGGCAGACGATTCGGTCATGCCGCAGACGATCGAGGCGATCAACCACGCGAAAGCGGCGAATGTGCCGATGATCGTGGCGATCAACAAGATCGACAAGCACGAGGCAAACGCACAGCGCGTGCGCACCGAGCTTCTGCAGCATAACGTGGTTGTCGAAGAGATGGGCGGCGACGTCCAGACCGTTGAAGTGTCGGCCAAATCGGGCAAGGGGCTTGATACCCTGCTGGACGCCATCGCGCTTCAGGCAGAGATCCTCGAACTGAAAGCCAACCCGAACCGTCAGGCGCAGGGTGCGGTGATCGAAGCCAAGCTCGATGTGGGTCGTGGTCCGGTTGCCACCGTTCTGGTGCAGCACGGCACGCTCAAGCGCGGCGATATCTTCGTCGTGGGCGAGCAGTGGGGTAAGGTCCGCGCGCTGATCAACGATCGCGGTGACCGCGTCGATGAAGCCGGTCCGTCGGTTCCGGTCGAGGTGCTCGGCCTCAACGGTACGCCCGAAGCAGGCGACGTGTTGAACGTGGTTGAAACCGAGGCACAGGCCCGCGAGATCGCGGATTACCGTATCTCGGCCGCCAAGGACAAACGTGCGGCTGCCGGTGCGGCGACAACGCTGGAGCAGCTGATGGCGAAAGCCAAGGCCGACAAGAGCGTTTCGGAACTGGCCGTTGTGGTCAAGGCCGACGTGCAGGGGTCGACCGAGGCGATCGTTCAGGCGCTCGAGAAGATCGGCAACGAGGAAGTGCGCGTGCGCGTCATCCATTCGGGTGTGGGTGCGATCACCGAATCCGATATCGGTCTGGCCGAAGCAAGCCAGGCGCCGGTCATCGGCTTCAACGTCCGTGCCAACGCTCCGGCGCGCAGCTCGGCCAACCAGAAAGGTGTCGAGATCCGCTATTACTCGATCATCTATGATCTGGTGGATGACATCAAAGCGGCCGCATCGGGCCTGCTGTCGGCCGAGATCCGCGAGAACTTCATCGGCTATGCGGAGATTCGCGAAGTCTTCAAGGTTACCGGCGTCGGCAAGGTTGCAGGCTGCTTGGTCACCGAGGGCGTTGCCCGCCGTTCGGCAGGCGTGCGTCTGCTGCGCGAGGATGTGGTGATCCACGAAGGCACCTTGAAGACGCTCAAGCGCTTCAAGGACGAGGTCAAGGAAGTCATCTCCGGTCAGGAATGCGGTATGGCCTTCGAGCGTTACGAGGATATCCGCCCCGGCGATGTCATCGAGATCTTCGAGCGCGAAGAGATCGAACGCTCGCTCTGATCAGACACAAGAAAAGGCGGCCCGCGAGGCCGCCTTTTTTATTGCGCGAAAGGGCGGGGCTCAGAGCCCCAGCACATCCATCATATCATATTGCCCGGGGTCCTTGTCCTGACCCCAGAGCGCCGCTTTCACCGCTCCGCGGGCGAAGATGCCGCGATCGGTCGCCATATGGCGCAGGATGATCCGCTCGCCCATGCCCGCAAACAGCACATCATGTTCGCCCACGATATCGCCACCACGGATGGCGGAGAAGCCGATGGCGCCTTTCTCGCGCGCGCCGGTGATGCCGTCGCGACCGGCTTCGCGGTGATCGGCAAGCCGGATGCCACGGCCCTCGGCTGCGGCCTCGCCCAGCATCAGTGCGGTGCCCGAAGGCGCATCGACCTTGCGGTTGTGATGGGCCTCGATCACCTCGATATCCCACTCCTCATCCAGCGCTTGGGCCACCTTTTTCGTCAGCTGGGTCAGCAGGTTCACGCCAAGGCTCATATTGCCCGCGCGCACCTGCACCGCATGGAAGGCCGCGGGTTTCAGCGCCTCGAGCTGCTCATCGGTGAACCCTGTCGTGCCGATCACATGGGTGGCGCGTGCCTGCGCGGCGAGTTCGGCAAATTCCAGCGTGGCTTCGGGGGTGGTGAAGTCGATCACCGCCTGGGCCTTGGCAAAGGCTTCGAGCGGGTCATCGGTGACCACGACGCCATGGCCCAGCCCCATCAGCTCGCCCAGATCGCGGCCGGCCCATCCGTTGCCCTGCCGCACGACCGCGCCGGCCAGCTGCACTTTGTCGGAGGCCACGACGCTGCGGATCAGCATCTGCCCCATACGGCCCGAGGCCCCTGTGATGACGATTCCGGGAAGTTCACCCATGGTTCTCTCTTTCGTTATTGGCCTTTCAGTTGCGACCCTGCTTATCCTGAGTGCCAAGTGTTGGCAAAGCCTCATGCGCCCCTGCCTATCAGGGGCATTGCGTGACGGGCTGCAAATGTCTATGTGCGGAAGTATGGCAAAGAACCGCTTCAATTCGGCCGAAGGGCCCTCTCAACGGCAGCTCCGCGTGGGCGAGCTGATCCGTCGTGCATTGTCTGACATCCTGCTGCGCGGCGATGTGCATGATCCCGATCTGTCCGGCGTGTCCGTGACGGTGGGCGAGGTGCGCTGTTCGCCCGACCTGAAGGTCGCCACCGCCTATGTCACCCCTCTGGGCGGCAGGGGGGAGGAGGGGCTGATCAAGGCTCTGGCCCGCAACAAGGGCGAGATCCGCCATATGGTGGGCAAGAGCCTGACCCTGAAATTCACTCCCGATCTGCGGTTCCGCCTGGACGAGACCTATGACCGTATGGATGAAACCCGCCGTCTGTTCTCGGACGAGACGGTGCAGCGTGATGTGGCCCGTCATGATGACGATGATGACGAAGATCTGGACTAATTTCCTGATCCTTGCCCTTCTGGCTCTGGTCTCGCGCCCACTCTGGGCGCAGACCGCTGATGACCCTTGCCATCGGGTCGATTTCGATGGCGCGGCCTTTACCGTATGCGAGGCCGATGCAGGCGATGATCTGCGGCTATGGTGGAACGATCCGTCCGGACAGCTGATCGGCACCCCCGAGCGCCTGGAAGGTCAGCTGGGCTCCGACGAAGTTCTGGGCTTTGCGATGAATGCGGGGATGTATCACTCGGATCGTCGCCCCGTGGGGCTCTATGTCGAGAAGGGGCAGCAAGAGCGCCCGATTGTCACCTCCGAAGGGCCGGGGAATTTCGGGCTGCTGCCCAATGGCGTGTTCTGTATTGCACCCGACCGTCTGACGGTGATGGAATCGCGCAGCTTCAACGCCGATCCGCCCACCTGCACCTATGCGACGCAATCCGGCCCGATGCTGGTGATTGACGGGGCGCTTCATCCGAAATTCCTGCCCGATAGCGACAGCCTGAACATCCGTAACGGAGTGGGCGTGTCGGCGGATGGCAAACACGCATGGTTCGCGATTTCCGAGACACCGGTGAATTTCCACCTCTTCGCGCGGCTCTTCCGTGACGAGCTGGGTGCACGCAATGCGCTCTATTTCGATGGCAAGATCTCGCGGTTGGTCGATCCGTCCGAGAACCGCGCCGATTTCGGCCTGCCGATGGGGCCGATTGTCGGGCTTGTGCGCCCCAAGCCCGCGCCTGCCGAGTGACCCTGTCGATACTCTCGACGGCAGGTTGACCGGATGACGCCCTTGAGCTAGCAGGGCGCCTTGCAGATCTGGTCAAGCGAAGGACGGGCAATGGCACGCAAAAAAGGTCGGGATGTTTCGGGCTGGCTGATTATCGATAAGCCCGCCGGTATTACCTCGACATCCGTTGTCAACAAAGTGCGTTGGGCGCTTGGCGCCAAGAAGGCTGGCCATGCGGGCACGCTGGATCCGGCAGCAACCGGCGTGCTGGCCGTGGCCTTGGGCGAGGCCACGAAGACCGTTCCCTATATCACCGATGCCGACAAGTGCTACCGTTTCCAGGTGCGCCTGGGGGCTGCCACCAATACTGATGATGCCGAGGGCGAAGTCATCGAGACTTCGGACAAGCGTCCGAGCGATGACGATATCCGCGCGGCACTTCCGCAATTTGTGGGCGATATCATGCAGGTGCCGCCGCAGTTTTCTGCCGTGAAGGTGGATGGCGAGCGCGCCTATGCCTTGGCCCGCAAGGGCGAGGAAATGGAGCTGGCCGCACGCCCCCTCTGGGTCGAGAGCCTGACGCTGGTCTCGCGGGTCGATGTCGATACGGTCGAGCTGGAAATGGTCTGCGGCAAGGGCGGTTATGTGCGCTCGATCGCCCGTGATCTGGGGCAAGTGCTGGGGTGCTTGGGCCATGTCCTGTGGCTGCGCCGCGAATGGTCCGGCCCGTTCGAGGCCGCGCAGGGGATCAGCCTCGAGACGCTGGATGAGCTGGCCAAGACGCCCGAGCTGGATGCCCGCGTGCAGCCGCTGGAGATCGGTCTGGCGGATCTGCCCGAGCTGAAATGCACCCCCGAGGGCGCGGTGCGCCTGCGCAATGGCAACCCGGGAATGGTGCTGGCCTCGGCCTGCGAGTATGGCGATGAGGCATGGGTGTCCTATGAGGGGGTGCCGCTGGCTGTAGGCACCTACAAGGCGGGCGAGTTGCATCCGAGCCGCGTCTTTAATCTGTAATCCTTGACAGGCCGGTGGATTTCCTCCGGCCTTTGCCTTGGCGAAAGGACGGCCTCATGGTCACGCGCGAGTTTCTCAAGGGCGATGCGGCTTCCATCGCGGTCTATTCCGATGACGAGCAGTTCCGGTATCTGCTGACCCGTGTATGGGACCCGAAAGGCCCGCGCGCGCTGTTCATCATGCTCAACCCCTCGACCGCGACCGAGGTGCAGAACGACCCGACCGTGGAGCGCTGCGAGCGCCGTGCACGGGTGTTGGGATTCGGGGCGTTCCGCGTGACCAATATCTTCGCCTATCGCGCCACCGACCCCAAGGTGATGCGGGCCCAGCCAGATCCGGTCGGCCCCGAGAACGACCGCGCCATCCTCGAGAGCCTCGATTGGGTGTCCGGCCCCGAGGATCGGGTGATCTGCGCATGGGGCGCACATGGGGCACATCTGGGCCGTGGCGCGGTTGTCGAGGCGCTTTTGCGCGGGGCCGATCGCCCGCTCTACCATCTGGGCCTGACACAGGCCGGCGCGCCCAAACATCCTCTTTATATCAGCTACGCGCAGCAGCCGGTGCTCTGGGGGTGAGTTTACCATAGCACCAGAAAGCCTTCCCATTTCGCGATTGCCCTTAGGGAATCTTGTGATGTTGCTGTAATGTTCTTCCTCGCTGGGGGGCGCGAGGAGAGTGGAATGTTGTTTCTGACGGGATTGGTCGGGCTGCTGGTGGCGGGGGCGGGTGCGGCCTTTGCGGGCGGTTTCCGCACCGATGAGGCCGATGACGAAGAGGATGCACAGGAGATAAGCCCCGTTATGGAGGACAGTCCCCTGACGGAAGCGGGGGACCGGATTATCGGTGGTGGTCCTACGGATGAGGTGATCACGGGCGGCGCAGGCGATGACCAGATCAACGGCTACGGGGGCGATGACAGCCTGACGGGGCGCGCGGGCGATGACCAGCTCTGGGGCGCGGAGGGCGATGATACGCTTCTGGGCGGGACGGGCGATGATACGCTGAGCGGCGAATGGGGCGAGGACTTCCTTGTCGGAGCGGAGGGCGATGATCTTCTGCGGGGCGGAAGTGGCGATGACAGCCTGACGGGCGGGGCGGGCGATGATAGCCTGCAGGGCGGCGAGGGCGCAGACACCCTGTCGGGCGGCGCAGGAGATGATGCGGTGCAGGGCGGGGCGGGCGATGACAGACTGTCTGGCGGTCCGGGCTCGGACGAGCTGGATGGCAATGGCGGCGATGACCTCCTATGGGGCACCAGCGATTTGGAAGAGGATCAGGATACGGGCGATTACCTCAACGGGGGCACGGGAGCCGATACGCTGATTGCAGGACATGGCGATTATCTTTCGGGCGGCGAGGATGGCGATGCCTTCGTGCTGGGGGCATGGCAAGGGGATGCGCCTGCCGTGATTGCCGATTTCGATCCTGCCGAGGACCGCATCGTTGTCGTCTATGACACCGCGCTGGTTGCCGACCCGGAACTCGGATTGGAAGAGGATGACACGGGCGCATGGATCACGCTTGACGGGCAGCGGCTGGCGCAGGTGCACTCCGAAGAGGGCGTGACGCTGGAGGATCTGCAACTGGTCGCGCGCGCGGCGTTCGAGGCGCAGATGACGGCCCAGTAACCGGGTCCGGTGATTGGGGCTTTATTTTTGGTGCGATTCGGTGTAACTGCGCCCATCGCTTCCCTGAGGGAGGCGTGTTCTATGGACCCTGCTGGACGACATCCCGGCTTGTGCCCCAACCCTTAACCAAGGAGATTCCGATGTCGATCACCGTCGAAGACAAGAACGCCCTGATCAAAGAATTCGCAACCAAAGAAGGCGACACCGGTTCGCCCGAAGTGCAAGTTGCGATCCTGACCAAGCGCATCTCGAACCTGACCGAGCACTTCAAAACCCACAAGAAGGACAACCACTCGCGTCGTGGCCTTCTGATGCTGGTTGCTCAGCGCCGTAAGCTGCTGGACTATCTGCGTGGCAAGGAAGAAGCACGTTACCAAGCGCTCATCGCGCGTCTGGGTATCCGTCGCTAAGCGCATCCGCGCATCGTCAGAATAGATCGGGACGCCCGCTGATTTCAGCGGGCGTTTTGTTTTTTCGTCCTATGTAGAATCAATATGTGACAATTTGCCGCTTTTTCGGGCATAATTTTAAAAACACAAATCGTCTAAATCGCGGGTATTTCTGTTCGTTTAGGCTGTTTGTTTCTGTCCATTTGGTCGGTTTGACTTATTTCGAGATAAGCACAATGTGATCCGTCTTTTTTCTTCGTTTTCGGGGCGGTCCGTGCCACAGACCGCACAAACAAAACAGAGGGGGAAATGATGAGTATCGGTATCTGGATCAGTCTCATCGCCTATTTCATCTTGATGCTGGGCATCGGTGTTTACGCCTGGCGCAAGTCCACATCGAATTCCGAGGAATACATGCTGGGTGGCCGCAGCCTGCCGCCCTCGGTCGCCGCCCTTTCGGCGGGCGCCTCGGATATGAGCGGCTGGCTGCTGCTGGGCCTGCCGGGCGCGCTTTATGCCTCGGGTCTCGTCAGCGCATGGATCGGGATCGGTCTGTTCATCGGCGCGCTGTTCAACTGGATCATCGTGGCGCCGCGCCTGCGCGAGCAGACCGAGCGCTATTCCAACAGCCTGACCATTCCGGCCTTCCTGGCTAACCGCTTCCCGTCCTATGCCACCGCGTTGCGGATGGTGTCGGCGGTGATCATCGTGGTGTTCTTCGCGGTCTATACCGCCTCGGGCCTTGTGGGGGGCGGCAAGCTCTATGCCAGCGCCTTTGGCGGTGATTATATGGTGGGCGTCTGCCTGACCTTGGGCATCGTGCTGGTCTACACGGTCATCGGCGGCTTCCTCGCCGTGTCGCTGACCGATTTCGTGCAGGGTTTCATCATGATGCTCGCGCTGATCATCATGCCTGCCGTGATCCTTTATATGGGGCAGGGCAATGGCGTGGATCAGGCAACCGCTCGCCTGTCCGACATGCAGGAAGGCTATCTGTCGCTGACCCATGGCCTGACCGCGATCGGCTGGATTTCGGCGATGGCGTGGGGGCTCGGCTATTTTGGCCAGCCGCATATCATCGTGCGCTTCATGGCGGTGCGCTCGGTCGCCGATGTGCCAAAGGCGCGTAATATCGGCATGGGCTGGATGGCGATCTCGCTTCTTGGCGCGATCGGTGTGGGCATCTTCGGCCGCGCCTATGTCGAGCGTAACGGTATCTCCGTGGAAGATCCCGAGACCATTTTCATCCTCTTGGCGAACCTGCTGTTCCACCCGCTGGTGACCGGCTTCCTCTATGCAGCCCTTCTGGCGGCGATCATGTCGACGGTCTCCTCGCAGCTTCTGGTGGCGGCCTCCTCGATCTCGGAAGATTTCTACCGCATCGTGCTGAACCGCAAGGCGTCCGATCGGGCGCTGGTGAATGTGGGCCGTATCGCGATCGTGCTGGTCGGCGTTGTGGCGATCTGGATCGCGGCGGACCCGAATTCCGAGGTGCTGGGGCTTGTGTCCAACGCATGGGCCGGTTTCGGTGCCGCCTTCGGCCCGCTGGTGATCCTCGCGCTGACCTGGCCGCGGATGAACGGCGCAGGCGCGCTGGCAGGTCTGATCGTGGGGGCGGGCACGGTGATCTTCTGGATCTATTCTGGGCTTGCCGCCTCTACCGGCCTCTACGAGATCATCCCGGGTTTCGTCGCGGCCTTCATCGCCATCATCGTGGTGACGCTGATCACCCGCGATTCCGGCGAGTTCCGCGCGAAATAAGCGCCACATCTCCAACACAGAAAGGCCGCAGCCCCCGCTGCGGCCTTTTTTGTTGCGGGCAATGATTCACGGGAAACGCTAACGGGGCCGTTAACCAAAGAGGTGACGCGATGTCGCACAGTTTGCTTTCCCTGAGCCGCATTTTCCTGTATGAGCCGATGCATCTGAGACGTGACGCCCGAGCCCCCGGGGCACATGCACAGGATAGAGGGGCGGCGGCAATGGGGCCGCCATGCAAACGGGAGCCCACGGGATACGCCTGTGAGGTTTCCAGACAGGATACGCTGAATGTTCAACGTTACTAAAAAATCCATCCAGTGGGGCGAAGAGACCCTGACGCTGGAAACCGGCAAGGTGGCACGTCAGGCCGATGGGACCGTGATCGCCACGCTGGGCGAGACCTCGGTCATGGCCAACGTGACCTTCGCCAAAGCACCGAAGCCGGGTCAAGATTTCTTCCCGCTCACGGTTCACTACCAAGAGAAATACTACGCAGCCGGTAAGATCCCGGGTGGCTTCTTCAAACGCGAAGCACGCCCGACGGAAAAAGAGACGCTGACCGCGCGTCTGATCGACCGTCCCTGCCGCCCGCTCTTCGTTCCGGGCTTCAAGCATGAAGTTCTGGTCATGTGCACCGTGCTCAGCCACGATCTGGTCAACGAGCCCGATATCGTCGCGATGATCGCGGCTTCGGCAGCCCTGACCATCTCGGGCGTGCCCTTCATGGGTCCGATCGCGGCTGCCCGCGTTGGCTTCGTGGATGGGGAATATATCCTCAACCCCGAATGCGAGGACATGACCCAACTGCGCAACAACCCCGAGCAGCGCCTCGATCTGGTTGTCGCCGGCACCAAAGACGCCGTTATGATGGTGGAATCCGAAGCCTACGAGCTGTCGGAAGAAGAAATGCTCGGCGCGGTCAAATTTGGCCATGACGCGATGCAGCCAGTTCTGGACATGATCATCGATCTGGCCGAAGCCTGCGCGAAAGAGCCCTTCGATTTCGTTCCGCCGAACTATGACGAGCTGTATGGCAAGGTCAAAGCTGCTGGCGAGACCCAGATGCGCGCCGCTTTCGCGATCAAGGACAAGCAAGAGCGCACCAATGCGATCTCCGCTGCCGTGACCGCGATCAAGGAAGCGCTGTCGGAAGAAGATCTGGCAGATGCCAATCTCGGCTCGGCCATCAAGAAGCTGGAATCGGGCATTCTGCGCGGTGACATCATCAATGGTGGCGCCCGTATCGACGGCCGCGACAACACCACCGTGCGTCCGATCACCTCGGAAGTGGGCATCCTGCCGCGCACCCATGGTTCGGCGCTGTTCACCCGTGGCGAGACCCAAGGTCTTGTTGTGACCACGCTGGGCACCGGCGATGACGAACAGATCATCGACGCGCTCGAAGGCAACTACCGCTCGAACTTCCTGCTGCATTACAACTTCCCCCCCTATTCGGTGGGCGAGGTTGGCCGCGTGGGCTCGCCCGGCCGTCGTGAAATCGGTCACGGCAAGCTGGCATGGCGCGCGCTGCAAGCGGTGCTGCCGGCTGCGACCGACTTCCCCTACACCATCCGCGTTGTCTCCGAGATCACCGAATCGAACGGGTCTTCCTCGATGGCTTCGGTCTGCGGCGGTTCGCTGTCGATGATGGATGCGGGCGTTCCGCTGAAAGCTCCGGTGGCAGGTGTGGCCATGGGTCTGATCCTCGAAGACGACGGTCGCTATGCGGTCCTCACCGACATCCTCGGTGACGAAGACCACCTGGGCGACATGGACTTCAAGGTGGCGGGCACCGAGAACGGCATCACCTCGCTGCAGATGGACATCAAGGTTGCAGGCATCACGCCCGCGATCATGGAACAGGCTCTGGCACAGGCCAAAGACGGCCGGATGACCATTCTGGGCGAGATGAACAAGGCGCTGTCCACCGGCCGCACCGAGTTCTCCGAGCACGCACCGCGCATCGAGACCATGCAGATCCCGACCGACAAGATCCGTGAAGTGATCGGCTCGGGCGGTAAGGTCATCCGCGAGATCGTGGAAACCTCGGGCGCGAAAGTCGACATCAATGACGACGGCATCATCAAGATCGCCTCGGCCAATGGTGAAGCCATCAAGAAGGCCTATGACATGATCTATTCGATCGTGGCAGAGCCGGAAGAAGGCAAGGTCTACACCGGTAAGGTTGTGAAGCTCGTCGATTTCGGCGCCTTCGTGAACTTCTTCGGCAAGCGTGACGGCCTCGTGCACGTGTCGCAGATCGCCAACAAGCGCCTGAACCACCCGTCGGACATCCTCAAAGAGGGTCAAGAGGTGAAGGTCAAACTGCTTGGCTTCGACGATCGCGGCAAGGTGCGCCTTGGCATGAAGATGGTCGACCAAGAAACCGGCGAAGAAGTCGCGCCGGAGAAGAAAGAAGAAAAAGCAGACTGATCCCAGCGATCTATGCTAAAAACTTTAGTCAGGCGGCCTCCTTGCTGGGGCCGCCTGATTTTTTGAGATGGATGCTGGATGCTGGAAGCCTCAATGCCTGAATTGGACGCTGTTATTTCTTGGGTTGATGGAAATGACCCGAAGCACCTGCGAAAGCGGGCGCAGTTTAGCGAGGATGCTGCAAAAGCACATTCTAAAGGCCTTTTGCCGACACGCTTCCAACAAGTTGGCGAGATCTATTTCTGTATAGCCTCGATCCTGAAATTCTGTCCGGATGTGCGGACGATCTGGCTTGTTACGGATGATCAGACGCCAGAGTTTTTGGGCGATTTTGTCAAAGAGGGCCTCTGTCCACCAGGCAAGATCCGTATCATCGATCACAAGGATATTTTTGCAGGGCATGAGAATTGTCTTCCAACGTTCAATTCGCGCTCCATCGAAGTCATGTTGCACCGCATTCCGGGATTGGCTGAGAAATATATATATCTCAACGACGATTTCTTCCTGACGCGCGAGGTGACGGTTGAGGATTTCTTCAAGGATGGAAAACCCGTTATCCACGCCGATTACGTCTTGCAGCACCGGAAGAGTTTCAAGGTGCGCTGGCGCCGGTTCTTGCGTAAGATCACATTCCGGAAACAACGTGAGAAGACCAATACGCATATCTGCGCGTCTATCTCGGCGCAGCTGGTCGGCGAAAAGACACATACTGTCAATCCGCGTCACCAACCGCATCCCTTGCGCGTGTCCACGCAGCGAAACTTCTATGAGCGGCATCCCGAGATCCTCCGTGCCCAAATGAAATTCCGCTTCCGCAACCATACCCAGTTCCAAGTTGCAGCTTTGGCTTATCTTCTTGAGTTACGGGCAGATCCGGCGCTTACGATCCACAATGAGCGTGTCCATTACGAGGTAGATTGTGGCTGCGGCGAAGGGGCTGACAAGATCAGGGCCAATATGGAGCCGGCGGTAAAATTCCTCTGTGTCCAGAGCTTAGACTGTGCGGCGGAAGATGATCGGGCTGCGGTGATCGACTGGCTCGTCGAGCGCGTCGGCTCGCACTGTCCCGCGGCTGTTTTGCGGCAGAATGGCAGGGCGCCAGATGATATCCGAACCGCAGCACTGCACCGGGAGAGCGCCTGAACCCGCAGACCATGGCGCGATGCGCACCCATTGCGTCCGGAGGTGGAGTATGGGAAGTCGGAACTGTCCCGTTTTTCGATGAAAGCAGAACAAGATGACGAAAATGGCGACCCTTTGGGTTGGTGAATTAGGTCCTATGGAGCGGGCAAGTCTGGCGTCCTTTGCGCGGTTCGATCAGACCGTGACGGTCTTCAGTTACACTCCTCTGGCCGATATGCCCAAAGGGTTCGAGAACCGCGACGCCAACGAGATCCTGCCGACCGAGACGATTTCCTATTACGCCAAGGAAAACAGCCCCTCGCTGCATTCCAACTTCTTCCGCTATCACATGATGGGACGATCCGAGTTCATGTGGGTGGATCTCGATGTGATCGCGCTGCGTCCTTTCGTCTTTGACAGTGAATGGGTCTACGGGCTTCAGCAGCCAGATTCGGTGAATTGTGCCGTAATGCGGGTGCCTTCCGACAGCGCCGTCACGCGCGAGCTGATGCAATACAAGGCGGGGTTCAGAGGAATCCCTCCGCAGGTGACGGGCCTGCGACGCCTGAAATACCAGATCAGAACACTGGGGCGGGGCCTGCCCATCGAGGAATGGATCTGGGGATCGACCGGTCCGCGTGCCTTTACCGCCGCTCTGCGTAACCATGGCGCATTCGAGCGCGCCTTGCCGATCGACGCATTCTATCCCGTCGCGGTGCGGGATGTGCGCCAGTTCATCGAGCCGGGACGTCTGGATGACAGCAGTTTCGGCCCCGATACCTATGGTGTGCATCTGTCGAAAAGTGTGGTCGAGCGCCATGCCAAACGCGATTTCGAGGGAAAGATCCCGTCCGGTAGCTATCTCGATCTGCAGATCGCGAAAGCTCGGGCGCAGGGCTTCCTATAGGGCCGAAAGGGGGCTGTCATGACCAAACCGGTTCTTATCCTCACCATGAAATGGGGCACGCTTTACGGGCCCGAATATGTGAACCGATTGGCGGCAGGGGTGCGCAAACACCTTGGCCGGCCGCATCGCTTCATCTGTTTTACCGATGACGCCACGGGGCTGGACGCATCGGTCGAGGCGCTGCCGCTGCCCGAGCTGGGGCTGGCCAAGGGCAAGACCGACACCCGCTGGCGCAAGCTGGCTTTGTTCCGCGAGGATCTGGCGGGGCTGTCGGGGACGGCGCTGTTTCTCGATCTCGATCAGGTGGTTGTCGGTGCGCTGGAGCCGTTTTTCGAGGTGGAGGGCCCGTTCCGTATTATCCGCGATGACGATCTCTTCCGTCACAAGCCCCTGCGCAAGGTGAATAGCGCACGGGATGCTTTCCTGCATTCGGTCGGCAACAGTTCGGTCTTCCGCTACGAGATCGGGGCGCATAGCTATATTCTCGATGCCTATCTGGCCGATCCCGAGGCCGCGACCCGAGATTACGAGATCAGCCAGCAGTTCCAGTCGGCACAGCTGGCCAAGCACGGGCATCTGGCCTATTGGCCCAAGGGCTGGTGCGTAAGTTTCAAGAATGACTGTGTGCCGCGGGGGCTGAAGAGCTATCTGGCCGATCCCTCGCTCCCCGCAGGTGCGAAGATCGTCTGTTTTGCCGGTAATCCCAAGATGACCGATGCGCTGAACGGGCAGGGGGGGAAATGGTATCGCCGGATCGGCGATGTCTCGTGGCTGAAGCGGGCATGGGAGCAGCCCGATGGCTGAGCCGAACTGGTTCCGCTATCTGAAATGGCGCAGGCGCGTGGCAAAAGCACGGCGCGAGATCGCGTCGCGCACAGGGCAGGGGACACCGCATGGCCTGCCGCACCGGCTTGTCGTGTCGCTTACCAGCTTCCCGCCGCGCTATCCGGCGCTGGTGCTGGTGCTGCGCTCGCTTCTGACCCAGAGCATTACGCCCGATGAGGTGGTGCTCTGGCTGGCCGAGGTCGACGAGACCGCCTTGCCCGACGAGATCCGTGCGCTCGAGGCGAAGGGGCTGACAATCCGCACCTGCGCGGACTGGCGGTCCTACAAAAAGCATATCCCCGCTCTGCTGGCCTATCCGGAGGCGGCCGTCGTTACCTTCGATGACGATGTCTATTATCCGCGCGACTGGCTCGAACGGCTGGTGCGCGCGTCTATCGCCCATCCGGGAGAGGTGATCGCCCATCGGGCGCATCGCTTCACGCTATGCGGCGGGCGGCCCGCACCCTATCTCGACTGGCCTAAAAATATAGGCGAGGCCGGATGCGGGGCGGATATCTTCCTGACCGGTGTGCATGGTGTGCTCTATCCGCCCCGTAGCCTGCATGAGGATGTGACCCGCGAGGATCTGTTTTTGCGGTTGGCGCCGACGGCGGATGATGTCTGGATGTATTGGATGGCGCGGATGCAGGGCACGTTGATCCGCCATGCGGGCGGGCGCACCCGTGTGATCGAATGGCCCGGCACGCAGGAGGTCAGCCTCAAATCGATCAATCGCAGCGATAATTCGCAGGGCAATGACGAGGCGATTGCCGCTATGATGGCCCATTACGGATTGCCCGAGCCGAAATGAAAAAGCCCGCGACAGGCGCGGGCTTTCCGGGGATTACTTCGGCTGTTTGGCGAAGCGCAGATAGGGTAGCTTGATGTCCAGATCGCCGTATTTGGCTTTGGCATCCTCATCCGACACCGACAGAGCCACGATCACGTCCTGACCGGGCACCCAGTTGGCGGGGGTGGCGAAGGGCACGCCATCGGTCGCCTGCACGGCATCGAGCGCGCGCAGGATCTCGGCGAAGTTGCGGCCCACCGACATCGGATAGGTCATGGTCAGGCGGACCTTCTTGTCCGGCCCGATAATATAGACCGTGCGCACGGTCGCCGTGTTGGCGGGGGTGCGGTTGGCCTCGGGCAGGTAGAAATCGGCCGGCAGCATGTCATAGGCTTTCGACACGGTCAGCGAGGTGTCGTCGATGATCGGGAAGCCGGCCTTGGTGCCTGCGAAGCTCTCGATATCATTCTTCCATTTGGTGTGTTCCTCGACCGTATCGACCGAAACACCCAGAACCTTGGTATTGCGCTTGGCCCATTCCTCGGCCAGTTGCGCGACGGCGCCAAATTCGGTCGTGCAGACCGGTGTGAAATCGCGCGGATGCGAGAAGAGAACGACATAGCCGTCGCCGATGAAATCGTGGAATTTGATCTCGCCATCGGTCGAGGGTGCGGTAAAATCGGGGGCGATATCGTTGATGCGCAGTCCCATAAGATCCTCCATCTGAAAATGCTGCCAAAGATATAAGCCTGCCGGAAGGGTTTGCCCAGTGGAGGGCAGGAAAATGCCCCGATTTGTGCGGGTACATTATATTCCGTTTCGGCATACCGGTATGTCATTGTGACGCCTTGCGTCCTCGGGATCTTTGCGACAGGCTGCGCCCCAAACAGGAGTCTGCTTATGATCGAAAAACGTCAGTTTTACATCAATGGCGAATGGGTTGCGCCGCTGGCCCCGCGCGACCACGATGTCATTGACCCGTCCACCGAAGAGGCCTGCGCCGTGATCAGCCTCGGCACGTCCGAGGATGTCGATATCGCGGTGAAGGCCGCCAAGGACGCGCTGCCCGCATGGCGCGCGACCCCGCCTGCCGAGCGCATCGCCTATGTCGAGCGCCTGCTCGAGGTCTATAAATCCCGCCAGCAGGAGATGGCCGAGGCGATCAGCCTCGAGATGGGCGCGCCCATCGATCTGGCCTTCGCCTCGCAGGCCGGTGCCGGGATCAGCCATATCACCAACTGTCTGACGGCCGCCAAATCCTTCGAATGGCTGCATCCGCTGGGCGATGGCACGCCGGGCGCGATGATCGGCTACCAGCCGATCGGTGTCGTGGGGCTGATCACGCCGTGGAACTGGCCGATGAATCAGGTCACGCTGAAGGTGGCCCCCGCGCTTGTGGCCGGCTGCACGATGGTGCTCAAACCCTCCGAAGAGGCGCCGCTCAGTTCGATGCTCTTTGCCGAGTTTATCCACGAGGCCGGTATTCCGGCGGGCGTGTTCAACCTCGTGAATGGCGACGGTATGGGCGTGGGCTCCGCGCTGTCGGGCCATGTCGATATCGAGATGATCTCCTTTACCGGCTCGACCCGCGCAGGCCGTGCGATCTCCAAGAATGCCGCTGAGACGCTCAAGCGCGTGGCGCTTGAGCTGGGTGGCAAGGGCGCGAACCTTGTGTTTGCCGATGCCGATGACAAGGCCGTGGAACGTGGCGTGAAGCACATGTTCAACAATTCGGGCCAAAGCTGCAACGCGCCCTCGCGGATGCTGGTCGAGCGTTCGATCTATCCGCAGGCGCTCGAGATCGCCAAGAAGGTTGCGGACGAGACCAAGGTCGGCAGCCCGCGCGAGCATGGCAAACATATCGGTCCGGTGATCAACAAGTCGCAATATGACAAGATCCAGGGGCTGATCGAGAAGGGCATTGCCGAGGGCGCGACCCTTCTAGCTGGTGGTCCGGGTCTGCCCGAGGGCGTGAACCGTGGCTATTTCGTCCGCCCGACGATCTTTGCCGATTGCACGCCGGATATGACCATCATGCGCGAGGAAATCTTCGGGCCCGTGCTGTCGATCATGCCCTTCGATACGGAAGAAGAGGCTGTGCAAGTGGCCAATGACACCGAATACGGTCTGACCAACTATGCCCAGACCCAAGATCCTGCGCGTCTGCGCCGGATGGCCACGCAGCTTCAGGCCGGTATGGTCGAGCTGAACGGCCAGTCGCGTGGCGCGGGCTCGCCCTTTGGGGGCGTGAAAGCATCGGGCCGCGCGCGTGAAGGTGGTCGTTGGGGCATTGAAGAGTTCTGCGATGTGATCGCGATCTCGGGTTATGCTGCCGAATAACCGGGCCGGATAAATACCTAAGTAAAAAAGCCGGAGCGTGAGGCTCCGGCTTTTTTCGTCAGGCGGGTTTGACTTGCGCCACGGCCTCGAGCAGCGCATCCGCGATGAACTCGAGATCGGGTTGCGTTAGCCTAGCGGGCAGGCGGATGTCGCAGGCGCGCATCAGCATGGCGCGGGTCTTGGGCAGATCGGGTAGGTCGGTCAGAAACTGCCAGTTCCAGAAGGCGCGCGCATTATCGGTGGACAGTCCGAAGACCGAGACCGACACGCCCTGCGCCTTGGCCTCGGCCTGGAAGGCGCGGGCCTCCTCGTCGCTCCAGTCGCCAGATAACAGGAATTGCAGCGAATCCGGCGCGCGGGTTTCGGGCGGCAGGGCAGGTGGCACCGAGAGCCAGCGGCTCTCGCCCAGACGCTCTGCCACATGGTCATGGTTGCGCAGACCGTCCGCCGCACGGCGGCTGATCTCGCCCAGCTGCGGCAGCAGGATCGCCGCTGAAAGGTTCTGCATCCGGCAGTTATAAAGCGGCAGCCGGTTCTGCCAAGCCTCGCAGCGCGCGGTCAGGCCCGGGTGCTTTTTCCAGTTATGCTCGTAGGCGCCCGACATGATGATGGCACGCGCCGCCAGTTCGGGATCATCGGTGATCATCACCCCGCCTTCGCCCGCATTCAGCAGCTTGTAGCTCTGGAAGGAGAAACAGCCGATACGACCGATGGTGCCGATCTTGCGGCCATGCCATGTGGTGCCAAGACTATGGGCGGCATCCTCGATCACCGGCAGGCCACGGGCCCCGGCCTCGTCCATGATCATATCCATATCGGAGGTATGGCCGCGCATATGGCTGATCAGCACGGCATCGGCCCCCTCCAGCTTGGCGCGGAAATCCAGAGGGTCGATCCGCAGGCTGTCATCGACCTCCACCAGAACCGGCACACAGCCCGCATGGACAATCGCGGAAGGTACGGCGGCAAAGGTGAAGGCCGGCACCAGAACCCGCGCACCTGCCGGCAGGTCCAGCGCCTTCATCGCCAGAAACAGCGCCTGCGAGCAGCTGGAGACGGCGATGGCGTAGCTGACCCCCATATGGGCGGCAAACTCCGCCTCCAGCCGCGCAACGGGCGCGTCCTCGGAGGTATAGCGGAAGAGATCGCCGGTGCTCAGCAGGCGCTCTATTTCGACGCGGGCCGCCTCGGGGATCGGCTCGGCATCGTAGCAGTTTGGGGCGATCCGTGCATCGCGTGGCATGAGACTCTCCTGACACAATTTGCAGCTTCATTGCCCCGGCAGTATGCTAAGGGCGCGTGAAACTAATGTGTCAACAGATAGGCCTGCTTACAACCCTAAGCGGTCGCGCATCGCATACCACGTCATGGCCGCCGCCAGAAGCGGGCTGCGCAGCAGCGCGCCGCCGGGGAATTTGGGCACATCGAGCGAGGCGAAAAGATCGAACTTCTCGGCCTGACCGCTGATGGCTTCGGCCATGATCCGCCCCGCCAGAACGCCCATCGCTACCCCGTGCCCGGAAAACCCCGAGGCCGAGAGGATATTGTCTCCCGCCGGCCGGATGAAGGCTGGCATGCGGTTCATGGTGATGGCCAGCGTGCCGCCCCAAGCGTAATCGATCCTCACATCCTTGAGCGAGGGATAGATCTCCAGCATCGGTTTGCGCACGGTCTTCACGATATCGGGGAAGCGGTAGCCATAGCTCTCGCCCCCGCCGAACAGCAGCCGGTTGTCTTCCGACAGTCGCCAGTAATTGACCACGAATTTGGTGTCGGCCACGGCCACGTTCTCGCGCAGCACCTCGGCGGTGCGGGTGCCCAGCGGCTCGGTCGCGACGATGAAATTGTTGATCGGCATGACGCGGGCCGCGACCTTGGGCTTGAGATCGCCCAGATAGCCGTTGCAGGCCAGCACCAGATAGCTTGCCTTCAGCACGCCATTATCGGTGGTGATGGTGACCTCGGGGCCGGTCTCGACCTTCTGCACATGGCTTTCCTCGTAAAGCACCGCCCCCGCCTTCTCGGCGGCCAGCGCCAGCCCCTGCGCGAAGTTCAGCGGATGCAGATGCCCTGCGCCACGGTCGATATCGCCGCCCTTGTAGCGGTCTGAGGGAAGGATCTCGTGCAGCTCTTCCCTGGAAAGCGGCTCGACCAGATTATAGCCGTAATCGCGGGCCAGTTTCTCGGCCATGTGATGCGAGTGCCGGACCTCGTGCTTGTTCAGGCAGGCATGCACGATCCCCTCATGGAAGGTGACCGGAATGTCATGCGAGGCGATCAGGCATTTGATCAGCCCCTTGGCCTCCTGCCCGAACTCCCAGAGCCTGTGGGCCATCTCGCGCCCGTAGCGCAATTCCAGCTCGTCCTGCTCGAGCCGCTGGCCGGAGCCGACCTGCCCGCCATTGCGCCCTGAGGCGCCAAAGCCTATCCGATGTGCCTCGAGAAGCCTGACCGAATAGCCGCGCTGCGCCAGATGCAGCGCGGTCGAAAGCCCCGTGAACCCGCCCCCGATGATCGCCACATCCGCGCGCGCCTCGCCCGTAAGGCTGGGGCGGCGTTTGTCGGAATAGGCGGTGGCGGCATAGTAGCTAGGCGCATGCTCGCCGGTGGTATCATTGGCAAAGAGCAGATTCATCGGGTCTCCGTCTTACACGTTGAGCAGCAGGTGCTCGCGCTCCCACGGGCTGATGACCTGTAGGAACTCTTTGTATTCGTTTCGCTTGACCGCTTCATAGACCACGCAGAACTGTTCGCCCAGCACATCGCGGATCGGATCGTGACCGGCCAGAAGATCCAGTGCATCGCCCAGGTTGGCGGGCAGCTCGTCCGTGCCGGAATAGGCGTCGCCCAGATATTCGGGGCGCGGCATCTGCTTTTCCTTCATGCCCAGATAGGCGCAGGCAAGCGTTGCCGCAAGCCCCAGATAGGGGTTGCAATCCATTCCCGCCAGCCGGTTTTCGATCCGCCGCGCCGCAGGGCTCGAGATCGGCACGCGCAGGCCCGTGGTGCGGTTGTCGCGGCCCCATTCGAGGTTGATGGGGGCGGCAAAATCCGGAATGTAGCGGCGGTAGCTGTTCACATAGGGCGCAAGCAGCCCGATCACCGCAGGCAGGTGGCGCTGGAGCCCGCCGATACAATGCAGGAAGGTCTCGGTTTCGGCGCCATTGGCATCCGAGAAAATATTGTCGCCGTTCTCGTCGATCACCGACTGGTGGATATGCATCGCCGATCCCGGCTCGCCCTCGATGGGCTTGGCCATGAAGGTGGCGAAACAGTCATGGCGCAGCGCGGCCTCGCGGATCATCCGTTTGAAGAAGAAGATCTGGTCGGCCAGCTGGATCGGGTCGCCATGGGCGAGGTTGATCTCGATCTGGCCCGCGCCGCCTTCCTGCAGGATACCGTCGATCTCGAAGCCCTGCATCTCGGCGAAATCGTAGATATCGTCGATCACCTTGCCGTATTCATCCACAGCCGACATCGAATAGGCCTGTTTGGCGGCCGCGCGCCGCCCCGTGCGGCCCATCGGCGGGATGATCGGCTGGTTGGGGTCGGTATTGCGGGCCACGAGGAAGAATTCCATCTCGGGCGCGACGATCGGCGTCCAGCCCTCGGCCTTATAGAGGTCCACCACGCGTTTGAGCACGTTGCGCGGTGCGATCGGCACCAGATTACCCGCCTGATCCTTCACGTCATGGATGACCTGCATCGTCCAGTCCGCAGTCCAGGGGGCGGCGGTGGCGGTCGAGAAATCGGGTTCGAGGATCATATCCGGCTCGGTGAAGGCCCCCGCGGGGTTATCGGTCCATTCGCCGGTGATGGTCTGCAGGAAGATCGAGTTCGGCAGGTAGAAATGCGATTGATGCGCGAATTTCGACGCGGGCATGGCTTTGCCGCGCGCCACGCCTGCGATATCGGGCACGATACATTCGACCTCGTCGAGCCGCCGGTCAACGAGGTAATCCTGCGCCGCCTGCGGGCATTTCTTGATCCAGTCGCTCATGCGGTTTTCCTTTCAGCGGCAAGGAACATCCGCGCGATACGCTCGCCGATCACGTTTGATGTCTTGCGTTCAGTCAGTTTTGTTTCGGCGGCATCGATCAGCGCATTCGGGATCGGGCCGCCGCGGCGGGTGGCCAGCATGTCGCCGATCAGGGCGTCGTCGAATTCGGGATGTGGCTGGATGGTGAAGATGTGATTGCCTTTCACCATCGCGCCATAGCGGCAGAAATCATTGCCGCCCACACAGTCGAAGCCCTCGGGCATCTGCGTGACCTGATCCTGATGCCAGGCGTTGAGCACCATCGGCTGGCCGTCGATAGTGTAGTTCTGCGCGCCCACGGCCCAACCGCCCTTGAATTTCTCGACATGGCCGCCGAGCGCCTGTGCGATAATCTGGTGGCCGAAGCAGATGCCGGCCATCGGCACCTCCGCCTTGGCCACTGCGCGGATAAAGGCCTCGAGCGGCGGGATGAAGGCGTGGTCTTCATAGGCGCCATGTTTGGACCCGCTCAGGATCCAGCCTTCGCATTCATCGGGCCTGGCAGGTATTTCGCCTTTTTCGTCAACGTCATAGATGCGGTAGGTGAAGCCGTGTCCGGAGAGAAGTCGCTGGAACATGTCCGAATACTGGCCATGTTTTTCGCGGAGCGGCTCGGCCATGGGGCCAAGCTTGAGGATGCCGATCAGCATATAGAAACCATTCTTTGAGGCGAGATCGCCGATGACAGGAGCCTAGTGCTGCATGCCCCGCGCGACAAGGGGGTCCGGGCGGGGGAGACCGGAGGCACGAGAAGACCCTTTCTATTACCGTCAGGCGCGTTACTTTCCGCCCATGCTGAGAATCACCGACACCATCTCGATCGCCGATTGGGAGATCACCGAAAGCTTCACCCGCTCGCAGGGGCCGGGGGGGCAGAATGTGAACAAGGTCTCGACCGCGGTCGAGTTGCGGTTCGAGGCCGAGCGCTCCCCGCATCTGCCCGCGCCGGTGAAGACGCGGCTGCGTCAGCTTGCCGGACGACGCTGGACGCAGGACGGCGCGCTGCTGATCCGCTGCGAGGAAACCCGCTCGCAGGCGCGCAACCGCGAACTGGCACGCGAGCGGTTGGCCGAGCTGATCGTGGCGGCGACCCATCGCCCCAAACGCCGGATCGCCACCAAGCCCACCAAGGGCAGCCAGCGGCGCCGGCTGAAGGCCAAGACGATCAGGGGCGAGGTGAAATCATTACGTGGAAAGGTGGATGGCGATGACTGAGGCAGTTGTTCTCGAGCGGCGGGACGGCCCTTGGGGCTGGGACGCGGCTGGCGCGCGCTATCTTTGTGCCGATGGCGGCGAGGCGGGCGCGCCCGATCCCGAGGTGATGGCGTTCCTTCAGTCGCGGCTTGCGGCACTTTCCGCGCCACAGGTGGCCGTCCATGACGACCGGATCGTGCTGGTCTTCGACACCTCCGACACCGCGGGGCGCGCGCGTGACGCGCTTGCGGGGCATCTGATCCTGCTGGCGGAGTGTGAGGAGAACCGGTTGCCGGTCCGTCCGGGTGCGGGGTTCTCGCGGCAGAATGCGGCGCTTCTGGTCGAGATGCTGTCGGAGGTGATGTTGGATCTCTCGCCCTCCGCCCCCATGTGGTAGGGGACCGCTCTGTGCCCCCGACAAAGGATCAAGGATGATACGCCGACTGCTGGATGTGATGCAGAGCCTGCTGGGCCGCCGTCCACCTGCGCTGCAGGTGGCCGCGCTATGCACCCGCAAGACGGGCGAGGCTACGGAGGTGCTCTTGATCACCTCGCGCGGCACGGGGCGCTGGGTCACGCCCAAGGGCTGGCCGATGCGCGGGCGCTCGCTCTCGGGGGCTGCGGCGCAGGAAGCCTGGGAAGAGGCGGGTGCGACGGGCCGGATCTCCGAACGGCCCGTCGGGTATTTCAACTATGACAAGGCGCTCGAGAGCGGGCTGGCCATCTCGGTGGATGTGGCGGTCTTTCATATGGGCAAGGCAGAGCTTTCGGAGGACTATCCCGAAAAGGGCCAGCGCCGGCGCCGCTGGTTCAGCCCCGAAGACGCTGCAAAAGCCGTTGCAGAAGAGGGTCTGGCAGACATAATTCTGTCATTGCAGCCCATCAAACGTTGATCTTTAAACGCGTCCCGCTTATGGCCGCCACCGGATGTAACAGTTTTGTGGCGGATTCATGTCGACGGAAGATCAGAACGGCAAGCCGGTGAACCAGTGGAAAACGCTCGACCGCGACCTGAAGCGGATCGGGCGGCTGGAATATGGTGCGCAGCACCTTTCCCGTAGTCTTGTGGCGCCCGGCATCGCGCTGGCCTTCATTGGTCTGGCCGGTCTTATGGCCGCGCTTCTGATGGGCGCAGGTCCGGGGCAGGGTGTCGTGGTGATCGGGGCGGCGATCGGCGCCTATATGGCGCTCAATATCGGCGCCAATGACGTGGCCAACAATATGGGCCCTGCCGTGGGCTCCAAGGCGCTGCCGATGCTGGGTGCATTGGTGATCGCGGCCGTCTGCGAGACTGCGGGTGCTCTGCTGGCGGGGGGCGATGTGGTCAAGACCGTGGCCACCGGCATCGTGGACCCCTTCGCGCTGCAGGACCCCGCAAAATATATCTGGGTAATGATGGCTGCCGCGCTGGCTGCGGCCCTCTGGCTGAACCTTGCCACATGGATCGGTGCGCCGGTGTCGACCACCCATTCCATTGTGGGCGGCGTGTTCGGGGCGGGCGCGCTGGCGGCGGGTTTCCATGCGATCGAGTGGTCGATGCTGGGCCAGATCGCGGCCAGCTGGGTGATCGCGCCCGTGCTGGGCGGGGCGATTGCGGCGAGTTTCCTTGCGGTGATCCGTCGCCAGATGCTGGATGTGGAGGACCGTATCGGCGCCGCGCGGCGCTGGGTGCCGGTCTGGAACGGGATCATGGGTGGCACGTTCGGCGCCTATATCCTGTTCAAGGGGCTCAAGCATGTGTTCCCGATCCCGCTCGGCGCGGCCTGTCTGATCGGCCTGTGCTTCGGTATCCTGTGCTGGCTGGTCAGCGTGCCACTGATCAAGCGCAAATCGCAGGGGCTGGAAAACCGTAAGAAGTCGGTGAAGACGCTGTTCTCGCTGCCGCTGATCGTGGCTGCCGCCCTTTTGTCCTTTGCCCATGGCGCCAATGATGTGGCCAATGCGGTCGGTCCGCTCGCGGCCATCGTGCATGTGGCCGAGGTGGGCTCGATCACGGATTCCGTGGGCCTGCCGCTCTGGGTGCTCTTGGTGGGCGCGATGGGGATCTCCTTCGGTCTGTTGCTGTTCGGGCCGCGCCTGATCAAGCTGGTGGGCTCCGAGATTACCAAACTCAACACCGTGCGCGCCTTCTGCGTGGCGCTCTCGGCGGCGATTACGGTGATCGTGGCCAGCTGGCTGGGGCTGCCGGTCAGCTCGACCCATATCGCCGTGGGCGGTATCTTCGGCGTGGGCTTCTACCGCGAATTCCACGCCCAACGCCGCGCGTCCCGTCCGGGCGCCATCCAGAAAGGCAAGCCCGTGCCGCCCGAGGAGCGCAAGCGTCGCCTGCTGGTGCGCCGGTCGCATATCCTGCAGGTGGCCGCCGCATGGGTCATTACCGTGCCCTTCTCGGCCTTCCTCGCGATGGCGATTTACTATCTCCTGACGCTGGTGGCCTGAGCTTCGAGGCTGCGGACAACAAAAAAGACGCAAGCGGGTTGCTTGCGTCTTTTTCATGTGCGGGACCTGTTATTCAGGAGACCTGACAGGGGTCAGGCCAGCGTCGCATGCAGCGCCGTCACGCCAAGCGCGGCCTGGGCGGCCTCACGGCCCTTCTGCACGAAATGCTCCTTGTAGATCCGGTTATGGTGATCGGTTTCCTGATAGTGATGCGGCGTCAGCGACACCGACAGCACCGGAACGCCGGTGTCCAATCCTGCTTTCATAAGGCCATCGACCACGGCCTGCGCCACGAAATCATGGCGATAGATGCCGCCATCGACGACAAAGGCCGAGCAGGCAATCGCCGTATAGCGGCCGGTCGCGGCAAGCTTCTTGGCCACCAGCGGCAGCTCGAAGGCGCCGGGGACGTCAAAGACATCGACCTGATCCGCGGGGATCAGCTCGCAGAAGCCTTTATAGGCCTGATCAACGATATCGGCATGCCACTGGGCTTTGACGAAGGCGTAACGGGTGGGTGTCATCTGGATCTCCTTTCGCAACAACACGTCACCCAAGGCGATCACATGCCATACCGCCCGCAGGCGGGAGTTGGCACATTCTCTTCCATCCGGACTATGACCGTCGGCCCGGGCCTCTCACCCGATCTGCTGACCCCTCATGTGGAGGGCGCTCGCGGGCTTGCAGTCATCCTGCTTACCGCCGGTGGGGAATTCCGCCCCGCCCTGAGAACCGCGCGAAACTGGCGCGTTTTCAGGGCAGGTGCAAGAGGCGGGGATAGGGCAATTTTGCACAGCTCCCATGCAGTTCGGGCCCTTAGACGATTACCTCGCGCGCAACCTGTCCGGTGGCCCCGAAGACGCGGCGGTAGCGCTCGATCTCGGATTGCGGGCCCATTGCCTTGTTGGGGTTATCCGACAGCTTGACCGTAGGGTGACCATTGGCCGAGATCGCCTTGCAAACAAGGCTGAAAGGCTCGAGCCGGCCATCGGGTTCGAAGCCGCGGAAATCATTGGTCAAGAGCGTGCCCCAGCCGAAGCTGCATTTGACCCGCCCATGGAACTGCGCATGCAGCGCCTTGATCTCTTCGACATCCAGCCCGTCGGAGAAGATCACCAGTTTCTCGCGCGGATCCTCGCCACGCGCTTCCCACCATTTGATCGCTTTCTCCGCCAGGGGCGCTGGATCGCCGCTATCGATACGGATACCGGTCCAGCCGGCGAGCCAGTCGGGCGCGTCATTGAGGAATCCTTCGGTGCCATAGGTGTCGGGTAGGATGATGCGCAGATTGCCTTCATGCTCCTCGTGCCAGTCGGCCAACACCTTGTAGGGCGCTTGCTTGAGCGCCTCGTCATTCTCGGCCAGCGCGGC